>CAZRID010000111.1:0-9104 GCA_964600055.1 uncultured Acidimicrobiaceae bacterium | reverse complement strand
CGGCACGGCCTCGGCGATCGACTGCCACGCCGGGCCATCCACAGCAAGACCGAGATGTTTGGCCAGCGGGGCGACGGTGGTCCCCTGCAGCAGGGCAGAGGCAACGACAACGAAGAACACGATGTTGAAGATCCGGTCACCGGAGGCCACCCCGGCAGTCGCCGGAAAGGTGGCGAGGACGATCGGCAGCGCGCCGCGCAGGCCTGCCCAGGAGAGAAGCGTCTGCTCTTTCCACGAGAACCCGAACGGGATCATGGCCAGGGCCACGGCCACCGGGCGGGCCACGAACAGGAGGATGGCGGTCACCACCAGCGCGGGAACGGCCACCTCGGGAAGCTCGCTCGGAACACCGGACCGCACTCAGCTTGGCCGCTTCTAGCCTTGCCGGGTGCGGATCAACGTCATCACCATGTTCCCCGAGTTCTTCGATGGGCCCCTGGAGGTCTCAATCGTGGCTAGGGGGATCGAGTCGGGTGCACTCGAGGTCAATCTGATCGACCTTCGAGAGCATGGCATCGGCAAGCACCAACAGCTCGATGATGCGCCGTTCGGGGGAGGGCCGGGGATGGTGATGATGATCGAGCCGCTGGCCGCGGCCCTGGAGCCGCTGGTCGGAACGCAAAGAGTTCTCTTCACCCCGGTCGGCGCCCAACTCACGCAGGAAACCCTGGATCGCTGGGCCGGATTGCCCGAGATCACACTCGTCTGCGGCCGGTTCGAGGGGGTCGATCAGCGTGTGATCGAGCACTTCATCGACGAGGAGACCTCGATCGGCGACTTCGTCATGGCCGGGGGAGAGGTGGCGGCTTCCCTGGCGATCGAGGGGATCGCTCGCCTCCTGCCCGGGGTGGTGGGCAATCCCGAATCCACCGAGAAGGAGTCCTTTCGTGATGGCTTGCTCGAGGAGCCGGTCTATACCCGCCCGGCCGAATTCAGAGGATGGCAGGTGCCCCCGGTGCTGCTATCCGGCAATCACCGCCTGATCGAGGAATGGAGAGAGAACCAGCGTTTGATGCGCACTCGGGAGCGCAGACCTGATCTGCTGAGAGATGGCGAGAATCCCGATACCTGATACAATTCTCAAGGGTCGGGACCAACCAAGGCCTGTCCCGTCCGCTCTAGGAGTCCTCCATGAACGATCTTCATTTAGTTGAGAGCGCGCACGTCCGCGACGACATCCCCGATTTTCGGTCAGGTGACACGGTCAAGGTCCACGTGCGGGTGGTCGAAGCCGGCCGCGAGCGGGTCCAGATATTCGAAGGCCTGGTGATTGCCCGGAATGGCGCCGGTGCCCGTGCCTCATTCACGGTTCGCAAGCTGAGTTTCGGGGTCGGGGTCGAGCGGGTGTTCCCGGTCCATGCTCCGATCATCTCCAGGATCGAGGTCGTCCGACGCGGTGATGTCCGCCGCTCGAAGCTGTACTACCTGCGTGATCGGGTTGGGAAGTCGGCTCGCATCAAGGAGCTGCGCGACTGACTGCTCCGATTCCGCAGCCTGTGGAAGAAGAATTGGTTTCCGAAACCTCTGAGGAGCCACGCCGACGCTCCTTCATTGCCGAGCTCCCCGGGCTCCTGCTCACCGCCCTGATCATCGCGGTGGTCATCAAGACGTTCCTCATCCAGCCGTTCTGGATCCCCTCGGAGTCGATGCTGCCGACCATCGAGGTCAACGACCGGGTCATGGTCAACAAGCTTGCGTACAACTGGGGCGAGCCCCAGCGAGGCGACGTCGTGGTCTTCCGCGACCCCCGCGAAGAGGAGATCGAGGAGTCAGTCCCCGAGGCGGTGATCCGCTCGGTCCTCGAAGCGGTCGGGATCCGCACCCGCGGCCGTGACGACTTGATCAAACGTGTGATCGGGCTCCCCGGTGAGACCGTGGAGGTCAGGGACAACCACGTAGTCATCGACGGGACCCCTATCGAGGAGCCCTATCTGCCCGAGGTCTTCATGCCCGACGAGCCGGCGATCACGGTCGGCGAAACCGAAGTGTTCGTCATGGGTGACAACCGCAACGCCTCCTTCGACAGCCGCCGGTTCGGCCCTGTACCTCTCGACGACCTCGTGGGTGAGGCCTTCGTCACCATCTGGCCCATCGCTCATTTCGGCGGATTCTGAGAATATGTCCCAGCGATTTGTTAGCTATTAGCCAACGGGGCGTGCATAAGATCGCCTGGCGCCACGTGTGAAGAGGAGAAGATGGAAGAGGACCTGGAGCGCTACGAATCCGAGGTTGAGCTCAAGATCTACAAGGAGTACCACGACGTCCTTCCGATGTTCCGGTACGTGGTTGAGACTGAGCGAAGGTTCTACCTGGCCAACGAGGTGAACCTCGAGGTGCGTGAGGCGAATGGGTCCGTCTTCTTCGAGGTGGAGATGAAAGACGCATGGGTTTGGGACATGTTCCGACCGGCCCGGTTTCTCGAGCACGTCAAGGTGCTCACCTTCCGCGACGTGAACGTCGAAGAGTTGGAGCAGCGAGAGATCTCGATCTGACCGATCGGGCCCAACTGGGAGAGATCGGCGAGCGCATCGCCGCCAGGTTCCTCACCGATCACGGCCTCGACGTGGTCGCCCGCAATGTGGAGGTGGGGAGGGGAGAGATCGACCTTCTGGCCATCGACGGGCGAACTCGGGTTGTCGTCGAGGTGAGGACGATCACCGGGCACGGCGATCCGATCGACGCAGTCGATCAATCCAAGCGACGTCAGGTGAGATCTCTGGCGGGCAAGGTCAGGGCAACCCGGGTCGACTTTGTCGGCGTCGGGGTGAGGCCCGACGGCGTGGTGGTTCATTGGGTCCCCGGGTGTGGTTGACTCGACGGCCGATGTCCTCCTATTGGTCTAGAAAATGGATCTGAGCCGCCCAGCCATCAGGGTCGAGGGCCTGGTCAAGAGATACAAGCGGACGACCGCCCTCGATGGTCTCGACTTCCAGGTGCCTTCCGGTGCAATCACCGGGTTTCTCGGCCCCAATGGCGCCGGGAAGACAACGACGTTCAGGTCCCTGCTCGGACTTACCCGGGTCAACGCCGGACATATGGAGGTGTTGGATCACGAGATTCCCAAGGGGCTCGTGGAGGTCACCAAAAGGATCGGTGCCATCATCGAGGAGCCCGGCCTGATTCGCTCGCTGAGTGGTCGGGTCAATCTCCAGGTGGCGGCCGACCAGCTCGGCTTCGGCCACGATCGCATCGACGAGATGCTCGGGTTCGTCGAGCTCGAAGCCGACGCCAAGCGGAAAGTCGACGAGTACTCCAAGGGCATGCGTCAAAGACTCGCACTGGCTGCCGCCCTGCTCGGTGACCCCCAGTTGCTGTTGCTCGACGAGCCGTTGGATGGGCTCGACCCTGCCGGGCAGAGAGCGTTCCGCGCCCGACTCCGTGACATCGCAGACGCGGGGCAGACGGTGGTCGTCTCCAGCCACGACCTCGCCGACATCGAAGCCCTGGCCGACTACGTCGTCGTTCTCAACCACGGCAAGCTGGTTGCCCAGGGACCACTCGAGGAGCTGTTGTCTGGTGGCGAGACCCGGGTGGTCACAGCAGATGTCGCCGGAGCCATCGCCGCGCTCGGCACCGCCGGTATCGAGGCACGTGACGACGCCGAGGCCATCATCATCCACGAAGAGGACGGGAGCCGCGTGATCCGGGTGCTGGCGGAGGCAGGGATCTACCCCAGTGAGGTGAGACCGGCCCGCTCGACGTTGGAGTCGGTGTTCCTGGGGATGACGGGGGAGGGGTCTTGAGCCTGCTCCATGCCGAGTACCTCAAGCTGAGTCGCCGTCGGCTCTACCTGGTGATGGTGGTGATCCTGGCCGCCCTCGTGGCACTGCTCGCCTTCTTCCTGCTGATCTTTGCCCAGATCGCCCCCGAGATAGCTGAAGACGTGCCGTTGTTGCAAAAGCCGGAGGCGTACCTGTTCGGCGCACAGCAGGTGGCAGGTCAGACCTGGTTCCCCCTGATCCTGGCCGTGGTGATGTTGGGAAGTGAGTTCGGGAGCACGGTATGGGCCACAGCATTGACCCGTGACTCGCGCCGGCTGAATCAGATCTCGGCCCGCTTCGGCGTCCTCACGGTGGCTTCGTGGGTGGCGATCGCACTTGGCATCGTTGGGTGGGCGGTGGTGACGCTGGTTGCCGTGCCCGGCGAAGGGGGGCCCAGCACCGGAGACTGGCTAGGCCTCGTCTGGAAGGTCGGGCTCATCGAAATGGCCTGGACGGCGATCGGTCTCGGTGCGGTGGCGCAACTCCGATCGGTCGGCCCCGCCATTGGCGCTGCTCTTGCCCTCTATTTCATCGACCCGATACTTGGTCTCTGGGGGCCTTGGGAGAACCTTTCCCTGTCTGCTGCCACCACGGCCTTGTTCCAGATCGATCTCGGAGGCGGTTTTGGCGCCTTCATCCCCGGCTCGGGTCTATCGCTCACCCATGCGGTGGCAATCGTGGTGGCCTGGACGGCGTTCGGGTTCTTCCTGACCTGGTGGGGGCTTCAGCGTCGCGACGCCTGAGCGGCGCCAAAACGGCGGCGCATCTCCTTGTGCCAGCAACCGTGATGCCAGTGCCGGCGCAGGTCCGGCTCGTCGTCGGGCACCACAACCAGATGGAACGTCCCGGGGAAGATGATCATCTCGCATCCGGGGCAGATGTACTCCTTGCGGGCCGCATACGGCTGGACGGGGGTGACCGTTACCCGGAGAAGATCGCCCATGCCAGGACTGCAAATATCGCCACGAGAGCGATGACCATCGCCGCGATGTCGGCGGCGCTCTTCTCGTGATCACGGAACGGGTTGAAGCCCATGGCTTGCACGGTAACCCCACTCGGCGCGGTCTACCGTCATCGCCGTGACCTGGCTCAAGACAGAGGACCGGGGGCCCGTGCGCTGGCTGACCATCGACCGGCCCGATCGCAAGAACGCCATCCCTTTCGATGGCTGGTCCGACCTGGGTGCGGAATTCGAGGCCTTCGAGGGCTCAGCGCAGCGGGTGCTGGTAGTCACCGGAGCCGGCGGGGAGTTCTGCGCCGGAGCCGATCTCGACCCTTCCCGAATCGACCGGATGCAATCGGTCGAGGACCGTCATACGCGGATGAAGGTCGTGGGGAACACCGCCTTTGCATTGCATCGGTTGACCAAGCCGACCATCGCCGCTGTTGACGGGGTCGCGGTCGGAGCCGGTCTCAACCTGGCTCTGGGGTGTGATGTCGTGGTCGCCACCGACCGGGCCCGGTTCTCGGAGATCTTCGTCAAACGTGGCCTGACCGTCGATTTCGGGGGATCGTGGCTCCTGCCCCGGATCGTGGGATTGCAACGTGCCAAGGAAATCGCCCTCTCCGGTCGGATGGTTGGTGCCGAGGAGGCATTGCGGATCGGATTGGTCACCGAGGTGGTGGAGGTCGATGTCCTCGAGGATCGTGTCACCGAGATCGCCACTGGCTTCTTGGCCGGCGCACCGGTGGCCCAGATGTTCGCCAAGCAGACTCTCAACGCCTCGTTTCAGGTGAGTCTTTCCGACGCCCTGGCCTGGGAAGGCGAGGCACAGTCGATTTTGTTGGGCACCGAAGACGCCGCCGAAGGCCTGCTCGCCTTCCTCGAGAAACGCGACCCGACCTGGAAAGGCAGGTAGGGATTCTGTCTCTCCCCCCGGAGGGGGAGTACCCCGAAGGGGGGAGGGGGGTTCTTCGCGTCGCAAAACTCTTCTGAGATTTCTTTTCTGATCGGCCCGATCAAACTCGAATCTGTCACACCCTCCGGATACGTTCAGGGTATGGATATGGAGAACTATTCAGCAGACGAGCTGGATGGGGTGATCGCTCACTTCTCGGCTTTGGCCCGGGCGGCTTTGGCGGTGGTGGGTGATGTGTTGATGGAAGCTGACCACCGGCAGTCGTTCACCGCTGATGGTGCCCCGGATCTGACCCAGTGGGCTTCGGTGCAGATGTCGGTCCGTCATTCGTCTGCGGCTCAGCTGGTGCGGGTGGCCCGAAGACTTCAGGATCTGCCGGATCTCCGCGCGAGGTTTGCCGCCGGTGAGCTTTCCCTCGATCAGGTGGATGCGATCTCCAAGGTGGCGACGCCTGAAACCGAGGCGGCGTTGATCGAAGAGTGTCTGGGATTGTCGGATGCGGCCCTGGATCGTGCCGCGAGAAGGGCCAACCCGCCGTCGGTCGAGGATGAACGTTCGGTGTGGGAGCGGCGGAGATTGGGTTTGCAGTGGAATCTGGACGAGTCCGAGTTGAAGTTTGGGGGGAATCTGCCCGGAGCCGAGGGGAAGGTCTTCGAAGAAGCGGTGAAAGCCCGTGCCGACCGGATCCCGGTGAACCCCGAAACCGGAATGTTCGACCCGTATCCGACCCGTCTCGCTGATGGGCTGGTCGAACTGTCCGCCACCTCAGGCGATCAGAGTCCGGCTCCGGCTCAGATCACGGTCCACGCCGATCTCGACGCCCTGACCTCTGACTCTGAGACCACCGGGGTGGTCGAACTCGAAGCCGGTCCGGTCATCGCAAGCGAGACCGCTTGTCGTTTGGCTTGTGATGCGATCGTGGAGACCGCGGTCTATGACGACTGTCGGATCCTCGGGGTCGGCCGGCGAACCCGGATCATTCCCGGATAGCTACGACGACAACTCTGGTTCAGGGATGGAAGATGCCAGTTCCCAGGATGCGTATTCCAGGGTTGGATACATGCTCACCACAAACAGCAATTGGGCCGACGGCGGGCCCACCGACCTCGACAATCTGATCCTGCTGTGTGGTTTCCATCATCGGTTCGTCCATGAACACGGCTGGACCATCCACGACCAGGATGGGAAACCGGTCTTCGCCAAACCCGACGGGCAGGCTTATCCACCACCCAATCCCGAACTCCACCCCCGACTCCGAGAACTGGTCGGATTACGAACCTAGGGGCATCTGCCCCCGCCACCGACCTGCTAATCCTCTCCGATGTCCTCGTTCCACAGATCGGGTCTGGCCTCGATGAACCCGGTCATCATGTCGAAACACCTCTGATCATCGACGACGACGACTTCCACGCCATTGGTCCGAAGCAGATACTCGGCGCCCATGAAGGTCCGGTTCTCACCGATCACCACCTTGGGGATCCTGTAGAGCAGGATGGCCCCGGTGCACATCTGGCACGGGGAGAGGGTCGTGTAGATCACCGACCGCCGGTACTCAGATGCGACGAGCCGACCCGCGTTCTGCAGGGCATCCATCTCCCCATGGAGGATCGCGCTCGCCTTCTGCACCCTGCGGTTGTGACCCCGTCCCACGACCTGACCATCGACCACGAGCACCGACCCGATCGGGATCCCCCCCTCGGCAAGCCCTTGTCCCGCTTCATCGATGGCGGCGTCGAGAAAGGGGTCGGGCACGGAACCAATGCTAGGTCCCGTGCCCAGGTCAGGATTTGTGCTCAACCTCCGGCCGATGCCACGAACTCCTCGGTGTGCTGAGCCCAAAGGGCGATCGAGTTGTCGTCGATCAACGGCGCGGTGAGGCTCGAGTTGTACATCTGGAAGAAGTCGTCGGAATGGTTCTCTCCGATCCAACCGACGAAGCTCATCCACACGTCATTGAACTGAGCCGTGTCGAGGCTCGAGTTGAGCCTGGTTATCTCACCATCTGACACCACGATCTGAATCTGACCGGTCACCGGGGCGTGCCCGAGGGCGCGAGTCCAATCATTCTCGAACACGTAAGAACATCGAGCCAACGTTTCTACTTCACCCGACGAGATGGTGCACTCACCGGGGGTCCAATTCCAGTTGGATGCCCGGTACCAGGCGAACAACGCCGGCATCTGGCTGAAATCGAACTCCTCCTCGTTTACCTCGGCATCGGACGCGAAGAGAGTTAGCGCCGCTTCCGCGTCGAGATTCTCCCGGGCCTCCATGTAAGCATTGGCCACCGATTCGGGTGAGGCAACCTCGCCATCCCTCGTCAGAAGGATGGCCAGGGCTACCAAGGCGATCGCGGTCACGGCCAGCACCGCAACCAGTCGGGGCTTTCGACCACCAACCTCTTCCTTCGCTTCGGTCTTCACTTCAGTCATAGCGCTGCTCCTCTCGGATGGGTCTGTGAGGTGACCGAGGTCCACCGGCTCGACCGGGTCGAGCAGATCCAGGGACGGAACCGGGTTTGCCTTGGCGAACATGACGACGATCTGGTCTTCAGTAGTCACGATCCACCTCCTTTCTGAGCAGCGGGGGGTTGGCGATCTTTGGTCAGTCTGTGGTACTCGGCGGCCAGGTTGCGACGGGCGCGATAGGCACGTTGCTTGACGGCGGTGGCCTCGATTCCGAGGACGACGGCAACGTCGGCGTGCGACAACTCCTCCCAGAGGGTGAGACGGAGGATCTCCTGGTCGATCGGTCGTAGCCGCGAGGAAGCAGTGAGCACCACGCGGTACTCCTCGTTTCTCACCAAGACAACGTCCGGTGTCGGTGATTCGACATCGGCCAGCCCATGGAGTCGCTCGTTGAGTCTTCGGCTGCGCGCTTTGTGCCGCCACTGGTGGGAGAGAACTCGATAGGCGACGCCATAGAGCCAAGGGAGTGTCGAATCCCCATCCGGGATCTGGTCGATTCTCCGCCAGGCCACCAGGAACGTCTCGGCGACTGCGTCTGCCACCTGCGATCCAGCGGTGCGGCGCGCGCAGTACGCCTGAAGCGGCTTTCCATAACGACGGTAGATCTCGACGAATCTCGCCTCATCGTCGGCGGGTGCCTGCCGATTTCGGGTGCCGGTCTTCATCACCGATCCTTGTGCCCGGTCGATCCAAGAGGTAACCGAGTTTTATCGAGTGACCATTCGCTGGCTTCGGGCACTAACGGACTTGAAGCAACCGGGGGGTTGCCGGCGTGTCCTGCGGCCCGGGCCGTGGGGCCCGCCTATCGCCTGAAGCCGACTCCGAATCTGTGACGGTACGCCGCCGACTGTGTCCGACAGGAGGCTATTACGGACTGGGCAGAGGGCGTCGGGCTGCGAAGGCGTCGAGGACCTCGGTGGCCGCAGGCTCGTCACGCACCAGGTAGGAGACGCCACCTTCCTCCGCCCCGACCACGGGGAGGGTCACCGAGTCGGTCTCCCCTGCCGAGCGCATCG
>CAZRID010000110.1:0-9108 GCA_964600055.1 uncultured Acidimicrobiaceae bacterium | reverse complement strand
GACAAGGCGCCGCAGGTCCTGGCCGAGATGATCCGGGAGGTCGCGGAAGCGGCGGGTGTGTCCACCGAGATCTGGGACGAAGACCGGATCGTCGAGGAGAAGCTGGGGGCGCTGCTCGGGGTTGCCGCCGGATCGGACCGGCCGCCACGACTCGTGATCCTCGACTACCAGCCTGAAAGCGCCAATGCGCATCTCGGTCTCGTCGGCAAGGGGATCACCTTCGACAGTGGCGGATTGTCGATCAAGACGGCGGCGTTCATGGAGGAGATGAAGGACGACATGTCAGGTGCGGCGATCGTCTCGGCCGCAACCATCGCCATCGCCCGGCTCGGTCTTCCGATTCGGGTGACCACTGTGACGCCACTCACCGACAATGCAGTTGGCGGCAATGCGACACGTCCGGGTGACGTGCTCCGGCCGGTGTCAGGCCCCACGATCGAGGTCCTCAACACCGACGCCGAAGGCAGACTTGTCCTCGCCGACGGTCTGGGGATCGTGAGACGGTACGAGCCCGATCTGATAGTCGACGTCGCAACCCTGACCGGTGCGTCACGGGTCGCCCTCGGGGACAAGATCGCGGCCGTGTTTGCGTCAGACCCGGAGGTGGCGACTGAGATTCTGGAGGCGGCGTCACGGGCGGGGGAGCATTTCTGGGAGATGCCGCTCTTCAAGGACTACAAGAAGTCCATCGAATCGGACATCGCCGACATCAAGAACATATCCGGCAGCCGTTACGGGGGCGCCATCACCGCTGCCATCTTCCTTTCTCACTACGTCGAAGGAGACCGCTGGGCGCATCTCGACATTGCAGGGCCGGCCAGAGCCCGTGAGACGGTGGGGGAGCAGGTGAAAGGATCGTCGGGGGTGGGAGTCAGGACATTGGTGGAATTGGCAAAGGCACTGTCATCTCCTGACTAAAGCGCACGCCATTTCCTAGCATCACAGCAAATGCGAAATCGGTTTCTCATCCGATCGAGTCTGACCGACCTGCTGGCGCTCGCCCTGGCCATGGTCGGTGCCTCTCTCTATGTGTACGGGACTCCCCTTCCCTGGGACTCGATCCAGGGAAACCGGGTCTTTCCGATGATCATCTTCCTCGTCCTGACCATGATCGTGTACTCGCTGCTCACCGCCCAGATGTCGGGTCCGGGAGTGCCCCGGCCCACCTATGGGCGGATGTTCGCCATCGCCCTCGGCACCGGGGCGACAACCGCATTGCTTATTCTGTTTTCCCGTACCCCCTACTTCTCCCGGTCGTTTCTCGGTTTCACCGCTCTCGCCTGGCTGGTGCTGGCCACCGCCCATCGGCTCGTCAGACGACGTCGCCCATGGACGGAGAGGATCGCAATCGTCACCGCCGAGAAGCAGCTGGCCGAAGACCTGGTCGGATCGCCCCATGCCCAGGTGGTCTGGGTGCTCGATCCCAAATTCGACGGCCCGATCGAGCTGCCCGACCGCGATGTGACCATGGCCGTCGACCTGAGAGCCTTGCTCTCCGAGCGGATGGCCCAGTTCCTGTCCTCGAGCGACGTGGCTGGCTACAACATCAGGGCGTTCACCTCTATCTACGAGGAGCACACCGGGCGGGTGCCACTGGTCCATCTGGCCGAAGGTTGGGAGATATCTGCACCGCTGCTCGAGGTCGCCCCGTGGCTGCCGGGGAAGCGGGTCTTCGACACCATTGTCACCGCGCTGACTGCCCCTCTCTGGCTGGCCCTAGCCTTTCTGGTGGGGATCTACCTCCGGCTCGCCACTCGAGGGCCGGCCCTCTTTCGTCAGGAGCGGATCGGTTACCAGGGTCAGCCCTTCACCATGTACAAGTTCCGCACGATGGATGAGGACGCCGAGAAGGACGGCCCCAAGTTCGCCACCGAGGACGACGGTCGTCTGATCCGGGGCGGGTGGTTTCTCCGCAAATCACGACTCGACGAGGTGCCCCAGCTCTGGAATGTGCTCAAGGGTGAGATGAGTCTGGTTGGCCCTCGGGCCGAGCAGGTGCCCTTCGTCAGGATGTTCCGGGAGCAAATCCCCTTCTACGAGCACCGCCATTTGGTTCGTCCGGGAATCACCGGCTGGGCTCAGGTCAACTACGGATATGCCGATGATCATGCGGACACGATCGAGAAGTTGACCTATGACCTCTACTACATCAAGCACATGTCGCCGGTGATGGATCTCCGGGTGCTCTGGAAGAGTGTCTGGACGGTCCTGACCGGGGCTGGGGCGCGGTGAGCGCGCCGGTGATCGAGGCCGACAAGCGAGGATTTCGGGCACCAGGCACCACCTTCATGGTGGCGGGCGGTCTGATCGGCGCAGTCGGGGCATACATTTTCCAGGTTTACGGGGGCCGCGCTCTCGGACCCGAGGCATTTGCCCCCATCGGCGTCCTGTGGACTGCTTTCTTCATCCTGGCCACAGTGCTCCTTGTCCCTGTTGAGCAATACGTCACCCGTGAGGTGGCGTCCGGCCGAAAGGCGATCCCACACGACCTCCGGCCAGCAACGGTCATGGCCCTCATCGGGGCCGTGGTGGGTGGTGGGTTCGTCCTGGTCACACTGGATCGGCTCTTCGAGGGGAGCCGGCAGTACATCCTTCAGATCATCCTGCTCATGTTGGGCTATGCCCTCCTCTTTGTGGGCAAGGGTGTCCTGGCCGGTCGGAGGCGCTTTGCCGATGTCGGTTGGGTTCTCATTGTGGAGACCGTGGTTCGGGTCGTCGCAGGTGTCGTCGCCATCCAATTGGTTGCAACGGCGGAGTCGCTGGGATGGGCAATGGTCCTGGGCGGTTTTGCCGTTCTCGGCATGCGATGGTGGCGTCACGACCAGGGTGATCCACGGGCGCCGGCCGCACCCGCATCGCACTTCCTCGGAGGCTACGTGGGCGCCACCTCGTCGTCTCAGCTCCTCCTGGGCGCTGCCCCGATCGCCGTTGCCGCCTTGGGGGCAAGCCCGGCTCTGGTTTCCGTGGTGTTCGTCACCTTTACCCTGTATCGGGCCCCGCTGACCCTGATCTTCGCCCTCCAGGGGAGGATCCTCCCGTATCTGGTCGGCGTGGTCGACACGGGTGACGAAGCCAAGCTGGGCAGGTATGTGCGTGGCGTTGTGGTTGTCGGCGCCGGGCTCGCCGTGCTGGGTGGTCTTGTCGGTTGGCTGGTGGGTCCCGAAGTGGTGTCGCTGTTGTTTGGTGAGGAGTTCGCCCCATCCGCCGCCGTGGCAGCACTGACCGCCGCCGGCGTCATGGCGGCGGCCGCCGCCCAAATCGCAGGTCAAGTTCTGGTCGCCGAGGCGAGGACTTCGCGTCTCGCCGGGGCCTGGTTCGGCGGTCTGTCCGTGGCCGTGGCCGCCCTCTTGCTGCTCGGTGGCCAGCCCGACTTTCGGGTCGCCCTCGCCTTCGCCATCGGCGAGGTGGTGGCATTGATCCTCATGGCCGCACTCGCCATCCGCCGTTAGTCGCGCGCGTGTGCAACCTCCCACCGTGGGGGTGGGTTAGTGCACACGGGATGGTAGGTTCGGATCGTGTGTGCAACCTCCCACCGTGGGGGTGGGTTACTGCACAGGACTCGACTTCATCCAGCTGGTGTGCTCCTCGCCGAGACTGGGCGGGAACCGCCATCTCAGTTCGGTGGGCACCGCCGGCACCCGGTCGAACACGATGAGCCCGGCGGTCTCGGCTTTGACCAGACCGGCCCGGAGCAGGAGAGGAAGACTTCTGGGCAGCCGCACCCCCTCCCCCTTCTCGGCCGCCCGAACCAGGCGGAGCAGTTCGGCCACGGCACTCGAGCCGATTGCGGCCACCCAGAACCTCCTCACGTAAGGGTCCGAGGGCTCGAACCCATCCGGTCGAGCCTCGATCCGCACCCGAACCACGGGTCGGATCCTGACGGTCGGCCTGACCGAAGCTCCCGGGGGCCCCACGGCACGCAGATGCGGAGGACGAGCATTCTGGCCACCCCCGGGAACTTCGGTCTGCATGCTTAGGTTCTACAACAGAACGTAAAACAACGTCAAGAGTAATGGTGCAAGGTCGCGAAACATTGGTTTCTGGGACTGCCCCGAATCTCGTTGAAGAGGGGTCAGACGACACCGCAAAGCGCACGGTATTTATCCGGAACTACCCGGCGCCCGGTAGCGTCTATTCGACAAGGGTGGCCGGGATGGCCAGCTTGAGAATTGGAGGATGAGATGCGGCGCACGATGACTTTGGTGGCAGTCGTGGTGTTGATTGCTGCCTGCGGGGGTGGCGGTGGTGGTGCCACTGATCCCGAGACCGAGACGACCGATGACGGGACGGAGACCATGGCCGACTTCTTCGGCTACGGCACCGACGACCCTGAAGCGCAGGAGGCCGAGTTTCGAGATCAAGAGGCGAGAGTTCAGGAGGCGATGCGCCAGTGCATGGCTGAGGCTGGATTCGAGTATCAGCCCATGATTCCGACAGAGGGCTCTCTTGGTGTCGTCGGTGAGGAGTTCGACGAAGAGGAGTACGCCCGCACCCAAGGCTTTGGTATCTCCACCTGGTACGGGAATGAGGAGACCATGACCGAGACCACCACGGTCGGTGAGGAATGGGTCGATCCCAACCAGGAGATGCTGGACGCAATGTCCGAGACTGAGCGTGAGGCCTGGTACGCGGCGCTATACGGCACGGAGGAGGAGCAGATGGAAGGCTCCCAGACCGAAGTCGACCCCGAGACCGGCGAGGAGTACGTCGTCACGACGGGGAACGGTTCCGGATGCTCGGGTGAGGCGTACGACGCCGAGTACGGCGACCAGGAGGCCAACAACGAGCTGTGGGAGGAGTTGAACCCGGCCATGGAGGCCATGTACGAGCAGGTACAGGCCGATCCCCGGATCGTCGAGTTGGACCAGGAATGGTCTGCCTGCATGGCCACGGCCGGATTTGAGTACGAGTCGATGACCAGGATGCAGGAGAGCGTCTACGAGGACTTTCAGACCCGGTTCGATGCGATAGTCGGTCCCAACGGGGGTTATGCCGATCCGTTTGCGGACTGGACCGAAGAGGAGATTGAAGCCTTCTACGAAGAGAAGACAGAGGAGGAGATCGAGGCTTTCTTCGCCGAGGCGGAAAGCGCCACACGTGACGATATCGACATGGAAGCCCTGGCCGCACTCCAACAGGAGGAGATCGACCTGGCAGTGGCCGACTTCGAGTGCCGTGGCGACTATTGGGACGTCTACCAGGAGGTGTCCGAGGAGTACGAGGTCGACTTCATTGCCGAGAATCGGGAGATCCTCGAGCAGATCCGTGAAGCTCAGGGTGGCTGACGCCAGACTCGGAGAATGAGGGAGAAATCGGGGGCAATTGAGACGTAACCTGCTCTTGGGTGGGGTGATAGCCGCCGTGGTGGTCGCTGCCGGGTTGGGGTGGTTCTTCGGGTCCCAGATTCGATCTCCGGCCGAGGTGGCAGCTGAGGCCGAGGCACCTGAGCCGTCCAACATCACCGTCGACGTGGTCAGCCAGGTCCTATCGGCCGACGTGATCACCCGGGGTGACATCGTCTACGACGAGCCTGTCGCTGTCGCCTTGTCGGGCTCTTTCGCCGAAACTCCGGAGAAACTGGTCGTGACGCAGGCGGTGGAGGTCAATGCCGAGCTGGTCGAAGGCAACATGGCCGTGGAGGTTGTGGGCCGGCCGGTGTTCCTGCTCACGGGGGAGATCCCGATGTATCGAGATCTTCGTCCCGGGGCCGCCGGAGATGACGTGCTCCAGGCCGAAGAGGCCCTCGCCCGGATGGGATTCTTCACCGGGACCCCGGACAACACCTGGGACGAAGCCACAGGAGCGGCAGTGGCTGCCTGGTATCAGGACGCCGGGTATCGGCCGAACGGTCTGTCCGAAGAGGACGAGGTCGCCCTCCGGTCTGCCCGAGATCGGGTGCGTGGCGCCCAGGCTGCGGTCGCCGACTCTGAGGCGGCGTTGCGCGACGCCCGGGCCGGCTCCGGGCAATCGGCGATAGCAAGCGCCCGGGCCGAGATCGACGCCGCCGAGGATGCCCTGGCTCTGGCTCAGATCGACGCCGACCGCGCCAACGAACTCGCGGCTCAGGCGGTGAGCGAGGCCGAGACGGCACTGGCCGCGGCCGAGACAGACCTCGCCAACGGGGTGCCCGATGCCGATGCGGCCGTCGTCGAGGCGACCGCTGCCCTCGACCAGGCAACTTTCGATGTTGGACGCACCGCTACCGAGCAACAGGCGCTGGTGGACGCGGCGGCAGGCCGGGTGGCCGTGGCCGAGGCAGCTCTGGCCGATCTTCAACGTGGCGTGGACACTTCGTCCATTCGTCGCCAGATCGACGCCGCCCGGGTGGATCTGGACCTGGCCCGAGAGGAATTGGCCGCCCTCGAGAGCGAGTCGGGGACCTGGCTCCCAGCGGGGGAAGTGGTGTTCCTGAGGAGCATGCCGGTGCGCGTGGATCAGGTCGCAGTATCCCGGGGATCGGTGATCGAGACCTCATTCATCACCGTTTCCGGCTCCGAGCTCGCACTCAGGTCCTCGGTGGCGGAACGTGACGCCCCACGGGTCGAGGTCGGGATGGACGTGCAGATCGAGAATCCCGAAAGCGGGGAGATGATCTCAGGTGTGATATCTGTCAAAGCCGACCGGGCCGGCACCGACGGCGTGGCACCCGACCGGATCTATCTGGAGATCACACCGTCGGAGCTGCCGGCGGAGATCATCGGCGCCAACGTGAAGGTGACCATCGCGGTCAGTTCGACCGGGGGCGAGGTGTTGGCGGTTCCCGCTGCTGCCCTATCGGCCACCGCCAACGGGTCAACCATCCTCCAGGTCGAGAACGAGGACCGGACGCTTCGCACGGTGACGGTGGAGCCCGGTCTGGCCGCGGGAGGTCTGGTCGAGGTGACCCCAATCGAGGGAGATCTGGCGGAGGGGGACCGGGTGGTTGTCGGTCGTGAAGGCTCGTCGGAAGGGTCTTCGACCGACTCAACGACCGAGCCGTCGACGGACTCAACGACCGACTCAACGACCGAGCCGTCGACGGAGACCACCGAGGGAACATGATCCCGGACCCGCCGGTCGTGGAGTTGAGAGGAGTGAGCCGGACCTTCGCCGCGGGAGACGTGTCGATTCCGGCGTTGGCCGGAGCCTCCGTGACCATCAGGGAGGGGGAGTACGTGGCTGTGGCAGGCCCGTCGGGGTCCGGCAAGTCGACCATGCTCAACATCGTCGGTCTGTTGGACCGGCCATCAGAGGGGTCCTATCTGTTCGAGGGGATCGACACGTCCACCCTCACCGAAGGCCAGCGCGCTGGTCTCCGCAGCAGGAGGATCGGCTTCGTGTTCCAGTCATTCCACCTGCTGGCTCATCGCACCGTCATCGAGAACGTTCTTCTCTCGACCATCTACAACGGAATGCCTCGGGCCAACCGGGTGCCTGCGGCGGAAAGGGCCCTGCTCCGGGTTGGTCTCGGTCATCGCATGGACTTCTTGCCCACCAAGCTGTCCGGTGGTGAGCGCCAACGCGTTGCCATTGCCCGTGCCCTCGTCACCCGGCCCGCACTCCTCCTCGCCGACGAGCCAACGGGCAATCTCGACTCTGCAACCGGGGGAGCGATGCTTGACTTGTTTGACGAACTCAGGGCTGACGGGCTCACGTTGGTGGTGGTGACACACGACAGTCAGGTCTCGGGCCACGCCGACCGTGCGATTCACCTTCGTGATGGGCGGATCGAGGTGTCCGTGTGACCAACGTGGTCGCCTCTGGGGGGGAGGAAGCGGTCGTTCCGACCCGGATGTCGGCCCGCGACCTCGCCGCAGAGGCAGTTGCCGGGATCTTCGCCAGACCCGGGCGGACCGTCCTCACCGTCCTGGGGACCGTGTTGGGAATCGGAGCCCTGGTAGCCACCCTCGGTGTCGCCAAGACGGCAGGCAACCAGATCATCGCACGGTTCGACGAGTTGGCCGCAACCTCCGTTGTGGTCACCAACGACCAGGGATTCTTCGGGGGCGGGGGTGACGTCCGTGTGGAGATACCTGCCGACGCCGAAGCCCGACTGCTCCGGCTCAACGGAGTCACTGCGGCCGGATCGATGGGCCCGGTCGACGTGGGAGGGGCGTTGGTCCGGTCGGTGCCGATCCCTGACCCCCTGGCCCAGACCGAGTTCCAAATGAGTGTGTACGGCGCCAGTCCCGGGTTGCTGGGCGCGGTTCGGGGTGTTCTCGCAACCGGGAGATGGTTCGACTCCGGTCATTCGGACCGGGCCGATCGCGTGGCCATCCTTGGGACCGGGGCGGCACAGCGCCTGAACATCACCCGTGTCGAGCAGCAGCCGGTGGTCTTCATCGGTGAAGAGGCATTCGTGGTGATCGGGATACTCGACACGGTGCGGCGCCAACCCGAGCTACTCAACGCCGTGATCGTGCCCGAGGGCACGGCCGAGGCCGACTACGGCTACACCTCGGCCTCGACGGTGCAGATCGACGTGGAGATCGGGGCTGCGACCCTCATCGCCGAACAGGCTCCAATAGCCCTTTCCCCGAACGAGCCGTCACTGCTCCGGGTGCAGAAGCCTGCCGAGCCTGCCGACCTCCGGCGCGACGTGGAGGGCGACGTCAACGCATTGTTCCTCGTCCTGGGCGGTGTGTCGCTGCTGGTTGGTGCGATCGGGATCGCCAACGTCACCCTCGTTTCGGTGCTGGAGCGAGTGGGTGAGATCGGCTTACGACGGGCTCTGGGGGCGGCTCGCCGCCACGTCGCCGGTCAGTTCCTGATGGAGTCGACCGCCATGGGTCTGGTGGGCGGGATCATCGGCGCCAGCATCGGCGTTCTCTTGGTGGTTGCGATCTCGGCGGCGCGCACCTGGACTCCGGTCCTCGACCCCTGGGTGCCTCTGGCCGCTCCGATAATCGGGGCCATGACCGGTCTCGTCGCCGGTCTCTACCCGGCTCTCCGTGCCGCCGCGCTGGAACCGGTGGAGGCGCTCCGGTCGGGCTGACCCTCACCGTAATTGGGAGCCACAGGTCCGTTTGACGAGCAACCCAATTACGGGGCTACGGCACCGTCGTGGTCGTGGTGGTGGCCGGTTCCTGGAACTCGCCGACGAACGCCACCACCTGGGCAGATCCTTCG
>CAZRID010000109.1:0-9122 GCA_964600055.1 uncultured Acidimicrobiaceae bacterium | reverse complement strand
ACCAGCACGACAACGATGCCCAACACAATCCAAGGTGTCATGGCGGGGAGTCTAGGGGTGACACGGCATCGGGCGCATTTGAGACCCGTCCGACATTCGTTCTCGCGCGAGAATGGTGGAGTGACCACATCCGGGCGCTTCGCAGCGGTTATCAACTGCATGGATGGGAGGATCCAAACCCGGACCCTCGATCAGGTGATGACCCGATTCGGCGCGCGTCACGTCGACAACATCACCTCCACCGGTGCGGTGAAGCACCTCGATGGAGCGGTGACACCTACCGGTGAGGGCCTGCTCCAAAGCATGGCGGTCTCGATCGAGGCCCACCACACCACTCAGGTGGCAATAGTGGCCCACTCCGATTGCGCCGGAAACAAGGTATCGGACGCCCAGCAGAAGGAGCAACTAAGACGAGCCGTAGATGTTGTGGCCGAACGGTTCCCCGGATTGGAGGTCATTGCTCTCTTCTTCGATCCAAGAATCGGATTCGAGAAGATCAGCTAGTTTGGGGGCACAAGCCCCGAAAGGACGTCCTTGAGCCACGCCGCGGTATCCCACGACTTGACCGATCTCCTCGGACTCGAACATGCCCCCATCGCCATCACTTTCCACGAGGAGTTGCCCGATGACGGTGTGCCGCGATTCGACGAGCCGATGTCGGAGCCGACTAAGGACGGTCGCTCGGGCCGGGCCGCCGCGCCATGCGTGTTCTGGATGCACGCGACTGAGCGGACCTTCGACACCCTGGCCGAGGATCATGGCAACTGCTCGGTGGGTCGTTTCACCCACGGGTTCGCTGAAGCCGCTGACATCCTGGACAAGAGTGACGTCGGCGCCCTCCTCGATGTGGGATGGGTGACCATGGAGGCGTTCGCCGGTGTCGCCGCCATGACCAGTCGACCAAAGGGAGTGCGGTATGGGCCCCTGTCCGAGGCCGGCTCCGAACCCGATGTCGTCCTGCTTCGAGTGACGCCCCGTCAGATGATGGAGATCACCGACGCGGTGACGGTCGACTGGTCGGGCAAGCCGCAGTGTCAGATCCTTCCCCGGGCAGCCGAGATGGGAGTGATCGCGGCGTCGATGGGCTGCGCCCTGTCCCGGGCCAGGACCGGGATGGGCGACGACGAGCTGACGGTGGCCGTCCCCGGACATCGGGTCGGTGAATTGGTCAGCGCGTTGCGGCCGGTGACCACTGCCGATGCGGCCGTGGTGGGCTATGCCGAGGCCGACCTGGCCCGGTTCTGACCCGACTGCCGTGAGCCGTACTTGTCTTGGACGATCGCTTTCGTCGCACTCTCTCGACCGTCGCTTGTCCGTTCAGCTGAGGCTGAATGGCGGGTATCGGTCGGTGACCAGCAGGAACGCGTAGGCCTGTACTCGAAGACTCCATCGGCCAACCCCGACCAAGTAATCGAAGAGCCCCCGCGGATAGCGTCCGGTGAAGAGGATGGCGAACCAAGCAATCACCACGGCAACGATGGCGACGACGAAAAGAACGGCAAGCACGATGTAGTGGGGAATCGCCAGCAACCACTTCACCAGAGGAAGCCAACGGTTGAGGTCGGGCTCGACGTCGGGGTAATCGATCTCTAGGTGAACCGACTGCTCCTCTACGGTCGACGGGTACCGATCGGTGAGCAAGGCGAGATAGGCACCCACCCGCGCCCCAAAACGCGCTAGCTCTCGAGCGAAGTCGAACCACCATCGTGGGTACCGCTGCCGAAACACGATCATCAGCATCGTCGCAACGAAGAGCCCGCCGGTGATCCCCGCCCCGGTGCTCGTCACCTTGGACACCGTCTCCCCGGTCGCGGTGATCACGGTCACGGTTTCGCTCGCGGTCGCTGACAGCAACGACAAGATGATGACGATCGGAATCGCCCAGATCAACCGGAAGAACGTCGTGAGCCGATCAAGCTTCTCTGGGTAGTCGATGTCCAGTCGGGCTGGGTACGACTCGGATTGCATAACCACCGTGTGCCTCCTTCGTTATGGCAATGACTAACGGCCAGATGGATCAGATGAGAGTAGGCCCATCCCTTCCGTCAAACCCTACCCAGATCGTCCTCTGCGGCAACCAACGATCCGAAGGACTGTCTACGGCTTCGGAGGCGATGCCAGGTGGTCCACGGCGGCTCCCCACTCCTCGGGCAACATCGCCGGCGATGAGCGCGACATCAGTCTGAGGTAGAGGTCCGACGCCGTGCCACGGACTTTCGCCTCGGGAGCGCCAGACCCGTAGACCCAGCTCTTCCCCAGGTCGGTGGCCGTGACCTCGAGTGCGGGCATCTCACCAAGACGGGACAGCCACATGTCGGCGTACTCCTCGAGCCCGGCCAACGCCACCGCGTCCCCGAGTGCGCCCTCCTCACCAAACGCCTGATCGGCGTCCCAACGGTGAAGACCGGTCTCGATCACCATCCGCCGCACCCAAAGCCCGATGTTCGGGATGGGCCAGAAGCCCCATACCGGGGTGTCGGGATCCGATTCAGCCAGTGCGGTCAGCATCTCCTCGAGGTTGGCCTCGTACCAGTCGAGGACATCGACACCATCTGGAAGCGAGGGTGACTTGGGTCTTTCGGTCGGATGCTCACGACAGATCAGCGTGGTCCGACCGTGGATCGAGGCGAGGTGGTTGACCAGGTCGCTCATCGCCCAACCCGAGTACTGGGGCACCGACCGGCTCGAGTCGATGCCGGCGAGGTCGAGGATGCGCCCGCCCTCGGACCGAATGGTCTCGAGGTACTCAGCCAAGGGCGCGGGCCATGGCGTCGCCCATGTCGGTTGGTGTCTCGGCTACCTCGATCCCGGCAGCCGTCATGGCCTCGATCTTGGCCGCGGCCGTTCCCCTGCCCCCGGAAACGATGGCACCGGCATGACCCATCCGCTTCCCGGCGGGGGCGGTAGTGCCGGCGATGAAACCCGCCACCGGCTTGGTCATCTTGGACGCCACGAACTCGGCGGCCTCTTCCTCGGCCGTTCCCCCGATCTCGCCGATCATGATCACCCCTTCGGTCTCCGGGTCGTCCTCGAACATGCGGAGCATGTCGACGAAGTTGGTCCCGTTGACCGGGTCTCCCCCGATGCCGACAGCTGTCGTCTGACCAAGCCCGTTCAGGGTTAGCTGGTACACGGCCTCGTAGGTGAGGGTCCCGGAACGGGAGATGACCCCGATCTTCCCCCGCTCGTGGATGTACCCGGGCATGATCCCGATCTTGCACTCGCCCGGTGTGATCACCCCGGGGCAGTTGGGCCCGATGAGCCGGGTCGACTTGTCGGCCAGATACCGCTTGGCCTTGACCATGTCGGCAACAGGGATGCCCTCGGTGATAGCCACAACCAGGTCGAGTCCGGCCGCGGCAGCTTCCATGATGGCGTCGGCGGCAAACGCAGGCGGCACGTAGACAACCGAAGCATTGGCTCCGGTCTCGGCAACTGCTTCTTTCACCGTGGCAAAAACCGACAGATCGGCCGAGTACCTGTCATCGCGACCCGGCACGCCGGATTGATCGATCTCGCCTTCGAAATGAAAGGTGCTGTCGGCCCTCGAGGGGTGGACCGCGCCGACCATCTGTGTGCCATAGGCGATTGCCTTGTCGGTGTGGAATTGACCGGTCTTTCCCAGGCCCTGGATCAGAACCCGGGTGTCCTTGCCCACCAGGATGCTCATCTGGCCAGCCCCACGATCTTTTCCGCTCCGTCCTTGAGACTGTCGGCAGCAACCACGTCGAGACCGGACTCCTTGATGATCTGCTTGCCCTGCTCGACATTGGTGCCTTCGAGACGAACCACCAGCGGGACATTGAGGCCGACCGCCTTCACCGCCTCGACGATGCCCGCCGCCAACACGTCACAGCGCATGATCCCCCCGAAGATGTTGACAAAGATCCCTTTGACGTTCACGTCCCTGATGATGATTTGGAAGGCCGTCGTGACCTGCTCCTCATCGGCACCACCGCCGACGTCGAGGAAGTTGGCCGGCTCCCCACCCACATGCTTGATGGTGTCCATAGTCGCCATGGCAAGACCGGCCCCGTTGACAAGACACCCGATGGTCCCGTCGAGCTTGATGTAGTTCAGACCCGATTTCTTCGCCGCCAGCTCGGCAGGGTCTTCCTCGGTCTCATCCCGCATGGCGGCGATGTCGGGGTGGCGAAACATGGCGTTGTCGTCAAATGCCATCTTCCCGTCGAGAGCCATGACCTGACCGTCGGTCGTGACCACCAGCGGGTTGATCTCGATCAGGTCGGTGTCGAGCTCGGTGGCAGCCCGATCCACAGCCTTGACGAACGTCATGAAGCTCTTGGTGACGTGCCCATCCATGGCCAACGAATGGGCCAGCTCGTGGGCCTGGAAGTCGGCGAGATCGAACGCCGGGTCGATTTCTTCCCTGAGGATCTTGTCCGGGGTCTCCTCGGCCACCTTTTCGACGTCCATGCCGCCCTCGGTCGAAGCCATGACGATGTTGCGACCCACCGCCCGGTCGAGAAGCACGGCCAGGTAGAGCTCGCGGGCGATGTCGATGCCCTGTTCGATGTAGAGCCGGTTCACGACTTTGCCCTCAGGGCCGGTCTGGATCGTGACCAGGGTCGAGCCCAGCATCCTGCCCGCCAACTCCCGCACCGCTTCCTCGGCGGCGGCGGGGCCACCCTCGATGCCGACGGTGATCACATTGACCCCACGTAACTCGGGGTGCTCCTTGAAGGTGCCCTTGCCCCGGCCTCCGGCGTGGATCTGTGACTTGAGCACGACTACCGGATTCCCGGACTTCTCGACCAGAGGTCTGACGGCTGCCACCGCCTCATCGACGGTCGTGGCCATCCGGCCCATAGGGACCGGGATGCCTCTGGCGGCCATCAGCTCCTTGGCCTGGTACTCGTGGATCTTCAATTGGTTCCTTTCCTTTTCAAAGCCTTGACGGGACGTTGGCCTCGACCCATCCCGTGATCCGATCGAGGGGTGTCCCGGGGGTGAAGATGGTGGCCAGACCGGCGTCGAGGAGCATCTGGAAGTCGGCCTCGGGGATCACCCCGCCCCCAAACACCACGACATCAGATGCATCCCTGGCCGCAAGCTGTTCGACGACCTGGGGAAAGAGAGTCTTGTGCGCCCCGGACAGGGAGGAGAGCCCTACTGCGTCCACGTCTTCCTGGACCGCCGTCTCCGCGATCTGCGCCGGGGTCTGATGGAGACCCGAGTAGATGACCTCGAAACCAGCGTCGCGCAGGGCTCGTGCGATCACCTTTGCCCCGCGATCGTGCCCGTCGAGACCGGGTTTTGCGATGAGAATGCGTCTCGGCATGCCGATCGGGAAGGCTAGTTGGGATCAGCCTTGCTCGATCCGGTGCCAGGACGCCCAGTCCTCTAGATGCGCCAGCTTGAACTCGGCGCAGCTCGGTGGTTGGTAATTGGGCTCCTCGACGCAGGCAGCCCGATAGTCGGCAGGAAAGAGGAGATTGGCGAACAGCCGAAAGCTGGCGGTTAGCGACTCGTCCTCTAGATAGGGACCGGCGACGAAGAGGAGATGCCCGTCTCTGATCCCGAACTGCTGGGAGACGACAGCCGGCTCCTCGCCGACAACATCGTTGAGCACGTTGGAATAGCCCACATCACATCGCATCGTGGCCGGTGGGAGCATCTCGCACCCGAACAGTTCCGTCTCTGCTTCGAGAATGGCCTGGTGCTCGACCTCACTCCGGGCTCGCTCCTCGGAAGGCCCGGTTCGGAGGCGCTCCGGAGCCCTCAAGCTGTCGGCTGTGTCGAAGTCGCCGCCATACCAGGCATCGAGATGGGCCTCGATCAGACGTCGCTCGGGGAGATTCGCAAGACTCACGCCACCGCTTTCCCCGATTGCCAGACTCGCCGCGGCGAGCACACCGACGACGGCTGCCAGGACCCAATGCCCGCGACGGGGCGGGCGGTGCGATTCCGAGCGGTGACCGACTGTCGCCCCCTCAGGGACGACGAGAACCGGACTCATCAGACACCGAGGTTATCGACGTCGGGCCGGTCAGGATCAGGATCGACCTACGCTTGGAGGATGAGCTCTTCCAACCTCCACGGGCTGGCCGCCGCTGGTGTCTCCATCTGGTCAGATCAGATCTCCAAGGCGATGCTCGACTCCGGCGAGCTAGCCCGACGGATCGTCGACGATGCAGTGACCGGGGTCACCTCCAATCCCAGCATCTTTGCCGCCGCCATCGTCGGATCCTCCGAGTACGACGACCAACTGCGGGACTTGAAGTCCGGCGGCGTGCCGGCAGAGGAGATCGTGAAGACCCTGATGGCCTCCGACCTGCAACGGGCCTGTGACGAGCTGATCGGGGTGTTCGAGGCGACCGAGGGGCGGGACGGCTTCGTCTCGGTCGAGGTGTCACCGACTTTGGCCGGCGAAACCAACGCCAGTGTCTCCGAGGCCAGGGATTGGGTGAAGCAGATCGACCGGCCCAACCTCCTGGTCAAGATTCCGGCGACTCCCGAGGGAATCCCCGCCATCAGACGTCTTCTCGCCGAGGGGATCCCGGTGAACATCACCCTGATCTTCTCCCTGGAGAGGTACAAGGAGGTCATGGAGGCCTATCTCTCCGGCATGGAGGAGTTCCACGCCTCCGGAGGCGATCTGAGCAAGGTGGCTTCCGTGGCTTCCTTCTTCGTCTCCCGTTTCGACACCGAGGTCGATCGACGTCTCGAAGAGATCGACACGCCAGAGGCCCTGTCTCTGAGAGGGGTCACCGCGGTCGCCAACGCCCGGGTCGCCTACGGCCTGTTCCTCGACAAATTCTCTTCGGACCGGTTCGAGAAGCTCTCGGCGAACGGTGCCCGGCTGCAAAAGCCCCTATGGGCGTCGACCTCGACCAAGAACCCCGAGTACTCCGACCTGCTCTACGTCGAGAATCTCGTTGCGCCCAACACGGTCAACACCATGCCGTTGGAGACCATGGACGCCTACCAGGACCACGGGAACCCCTCGCCCCAGCTCTTCACCGAACACGACATCGAGAAAGCCAAACGAGACCTCGCCCGTCTCCAGGACCTCGGGATCGACTATCACGACGTCGTCCAGGTGCTCGAAGACGAGGGTGTAGACAAGTTCACCAAGAGCTGGCAGGAAGTGCTCGAGGACGTGGAGAAGGCGTAGGGACACGGTCTGGGTCAGGACACGGTGCTGGTGACTGTCACTCCGGTGTCGTCACTGGTGGCGTTTGCCCAGGTCTCGCCGTCCCACATGAATTGAATTGTCTGACCGTGGAATCCATCGCCGGATCGGGTTACGCCCACATCGATGCCAACCACCATTTCTGCGAGTTCGACGGCCGGGGCGACATAGATCAACACCCCGCTTCCTCCATCCACCGCGAGTTCATCGTCCACCAGCAGGTCGGCTTGGCCCATGTCCACGAACTCGACACCACTCATCGCCCGGGTGATGGCCCCTCTCGTCGCTTCGGGCATCGGCTCCTCGTCTCCGACGACGTGTTGGAAGACAGGAGTTGATCACGCACGTAGACCCTGGGCCCGTCGCAGTCGTCTGCGCATGCTTCGGTCACCGCTCTCGCCGCCAGGGATGCCACCGTCTCACCATCGAGTAACGCCGGAGCGTTCCCTGGAGCCAAGGCGGACCCACCAACCCCGAAAATCTCATCACCCTCTGCTCATTGGGGCACCCTGGGTGATATCAGACCAGTCTTGGTCTGATGGTCGGTGACCGTCAGGGGATGGCCAACTCTCTGTGCTGCCGGTGAACGGCTCAAACCAGTCCCGCCACCCTTGACGGTCGAGGCCCGATGACCGCCCTCAGGGATATGCCCGACCGAGGGCCGAACAATGAGCATGCGGCGATAGGGCCTCGACACCGCCAAGTGAAGCACCAGTCATCACGAAGGAGGCAGCTGATGTTGGTTGGTTGGGATTGGGCGGCGTACGCCCATGATGTGACGGTGATGGACGACAGCGGCGGGATCGTCGAGAACTGGAGTCTGGCTCATACCGAAGCAGATATTGCGAACACGATCCGAAGGATCGGCCGGCATGGCGACCCGGCGGAGATTCCGGTAGCGATCGAAACCACCAACGGGCTGGTGGTTGACCGGCTCTTGGCTGCTGGATATCCGGTGGTTCCGATCCATCCCAATGCTTTCAATGCGGCTCGACCCCGGTGGGGAGCGTCTCGAGCCAAGTCGGATCCGGGGGACAGCTGGAGGTTGGCGGACTATCTCCGAACCGACGGCCACCGTTTGGCCCGGCTGCGGCCCGTCGATGAGATAAGCCGGCGCCTGCAGGTTCTATCTCGCACCCGAGATGACCACATGAAGGCGAAACGTGCCGCATTGAATCAGCTGTCGGCCATGTTGGATGCCCACTGGCCCGGCCCAAAAGCCTTGTTCACCGGGCTGGACCGGGAGATCGCCTTGGAGTTCTTGGACCGTTACCCAACCCCCGAGTCGGCAACCCGGCTCGGAGAGACACCGATGGCCGCTTTTCTGAAACGCCACTCATATTCCGGCCGGCGACCACCAGCAGAACTCCTGGCACGTCTCAGAACTGCACCGCAGGCACCATCAGGGCTCGACCCAGAGATCCTCATCGAAACGGTCAGGGCTCAGGTTCATCTCATCCGCGCATTGGTGACCACGGTCGGCGACCTCGATCGGACACTCGCCGCCACCGCAGCCGACCATCCCAAGATCGGGCTGATCTCACCCCTGCCCCGGATCGGAGAAGTCAACCTCGCTCAGATTCTGGCCGAAGTCGCCCCTATTCTGGACAAGGCAACCTCCGTCAACCAAGCCTGCGCCGAGATCGGCGCCACGCCGGTCACCCGAGCCTCAGGCAACCAGCACACCGTCTCATTTCGATGGACGGTCAACACCAAAGCTCGCAAAGCCCTCGCCACCTTCGCCGACAACAGCCGCCACCAGTCAGCCTGGGCAGCCGACCTCTACACCCAAGCCCGAAAGAGAGGCAAACGACATCCCCAAGCCGTACGCATCCTCATGCGAGCGTGGCTCCGAGTCATCTGGGTTTGCTGGCAAACAAACACCCCCTACGACCCGCTCCGACACGGAGGTGAACAACGGATCGCGAAACAAAACGCCGCCTAGAGGTGGACTCAGGGAACTGGT
>CAZRID010000108.1:0-9125 GCA_964600055.1 uncultured Acidimicrobiaceae bacterium | reverse complement strand
CACCGCCGCCGATCAGGGTTTCTCGGTGATCATCGCCGGGGCGGGAAAGGCTGCCCATCTTGCCGGGGTGATGGCTGCAAAATCGCTGCTTCCCGTGATCGGGGTGCCCATCAACGCCGCGCTCGACGGGATGGACGCCCTGCTGGCGACGGTGCAGATGCCAACCGGGATCCCGGTGGCCACCGTTGCCATCGATGGTGCGACCAACGCCGCACTCCTCGCGGTGGCCATCCTTGCCCTCAACGACGAGGACCTGCGGGCGAAACTGGCCGGATATCGGGCCGAGCTGGCCGAGAAAACCCTGGCCGGCTAGTGCTCTGGCCAGTTACGTTGGCGATGTTCAGGGCGAGTCAGTGGCGTCGCTGGCAAGGACGCAGGACGAAGGCGCACTGACCCGTTCGTCGAGGCCGAGGACGCAGCCAGCGGCGTCATCTGACCGTTCTGAACACGGCAAACGTTAGTGGTCGGGGCACTAGGGGGGATACCATTCCCCCGACATGAGCGACATCTCCTTCGAAAAGCCCAACCCGAGAGACTTCCTCGATATCGACTCCCTCCTCTCCCACGAGGAGATCCTCCTGCGCAACACCGTCCGGGACTATGTACAGAAGGAGATCGTGCCCAACGTCGGTGATTGGTGGGATGAAGGAGTCCTACCCCAGGAGGCTCTGGCCAAAGCGTTCGGCGACATCGGATTGCTCGGGATGCATCTCAAGGGATACGGCTGCGCCGGGACCTCGGCCACCGCATACGGTCTCGCCTGTCTCGAGTTGGAGGCGGGCGATTCGGGGATACGCTCGTTTGTCTCGGTCCAGGGCTCGCTCGTCATGTTTCCCATCTGGAAGTTCGGGTCGGAGGAGCAAAAGCAGACCTGGCTGCCTCGGATGGCCACCGGCGAGGTGATCGGCTGTTTCGGCCTCACCGAGCCCGACTCGGGTTCGGATCCCTCCTCGATGCGCACCAATGCCCGCAAGGACGGCAGCGACTGGGTGATCAACGGGACCAAGATGTGGATCACCAACGGCTCGATCGCTGACGTCGCTGTGATCTGGGCCCGGACCGATGAGGGAGTGCGCGGGTTTCTGGTTCCCACCGACTCGCCCGGGTTCTCCGCCCCCGAGATCAAGAAGAAGGCATCGCTTCGGGCCTCGGTCACCTCCGAGTTGATCCTCGAAGACGTGAGGGTCCCCGACGACTTCGTCCTCCCTGGTGTCTCCTCGATGAGAGGCCCCCTCTCGTGTCTCAACGAGGCGAGATTCGGGATCGCCTTCGGCGCCGTCGGCGCGGCCCGGGCGTGTTATGAGTCGGCACTCGACTATTCCATCGAACGCCGCCAGTTCGATCGGCCGATCGCCTCGTTCCAGCTCACCCAGAAGAAGCTGGTCGAGATGATGGTCGCCGTGCAGAGAGGGACGCTGGTTGCCCTTCATCTGGGGCGTCGCAAGGACGAGGGAACACTCACCCCTGAGCAGGTCAGCTTTGGCAAGTTCGACAACGCGCGCAACGCACTCGATGTCGCACGGACCGCACGGTCGATCCTCGGTGCCAATGGGATCACCCTCGAGTACCCGGTGTTCCGTCATATGGCCAACCTCGAGACGGTGTTCACCTACGAGGGCACCAACGAGATCCACTCCCTGGTCATGGGTCAGGCGATTACAGGAATCAACGCGTTCACCTGAGTCGGTGCACCCGTAATTGGAACGCGCAGGGGTCAAATGCGGACCTGTGGGTCCCAATTACGGTGCGGCAATGAACGCGGCCAGGTCTCCATTGCGGGCCAAGACCACGTCGTTCAGCCCCAACCAACCCGCCACGGTCTCCAACTCTTCGCGGAGTTCCCGACCCACCCGCACCATGTCAGCCCCCGGCTCGGCGAAAGCGCCCTTCACCAGCAGGGCTCCTGCCTTGCGATCGGTCTTCAGGTCGACCCGGGCGACCAGGTCACCGTCGAGGAGGAAGGGCAGCACGTAGTAGCCGTAGACCCGCTTCGGTTCGGGCACATAGATCTCAATCCGGTAGTGGAAGTCCCAGAGTCGCTCGTCCCGGTCGCGGAACCAGACGAGATTGTCGAAGGGAGAGAGCAGGGCGCGCCCTTCGACCTTGCGGGGCAGCCTGGCCTCGGGATGGAGATAGGCCGGCTTGTCCCATCCCACGACCTCGACGGGGATCAAACGCCCCTCAGATACCAGGTCTTCGAACAGCGGCCTGGCTTGGGGCATCCTGATCCGGTGATAGTCGGCGAGGTCCGACGCGGTGCCAACCCCCAACGAAAGAGCCGCCCGGACCAGGAGGATCGACTGCGCCTCCTCGCGCTCCAGCCCCTCGGCCTCTAAATGCTCGGACGGGATGACCCGCTCGCTCAGGTCGTACATTCGCACGAAGTTGGGACGATGAGCCGCGGTGACGAGGCCTTCCATGAACAGCGCCTCCAGGGCCACCTTGCCCTTCGACGAGCCCCACATCGCGGTGCCCTCCCTCTGCCCCGGATCATGCAGATCGGAGGTCTTCACGGGACCGTTCTCCCTGACCTGCTCCAGAACCGCCTCCATGTAGCCGGGATGGTCCCGCTTGATCTCAGCCACCCGATCCCATTCCCAGTTCCCGTTCATCCGCCATCTCCACAGATGGTGATCCCGGGTCGGGATCAGCGACGCCTCGTGACCCCAGTACTCGAACATCTCGCCTGAGCCCCAAAGCCAACCATCGAGTGCGGCCCGGTCATAGCTTCCCAGGCGGGAGAAGAAGGGCATGTAGTGGGTGCGGCTGAACACGTTGACCGAGTCGAGTTGCACCAACCCGATGTGGTCCACCACGCGGCGGAAGTGCCGAACGTCGACTCGACCGTTGGAACGAGGCTCGGCAAAGCCCTGGGCAGCAAGGGCATATCGGCGTGCCTGATCGATGGTGAGCTTTCGCATGGGCGCGCAAACTAACCCCAATAGCGGACAAACGGGGTCCTAGTGGTCTGTCGCTCAATTGATGCCGCGGTGTCGCCGAGTAATCGGGGTCGCTGGCAAGGACGCACGACGAAGGCGCACCTGATCGTTCGTCGAGGCCGAGGACGCAGCCAGCGGCGTCGAGGGCCGGCGAGACCGCCCAGCTATTTGTGCGACGGGCCACCAGGTCCTGCAATCATCCCTCAGGTGATCGAGCGCTACACGCTTCCCGAAATGGGCCGCATCTGGTCGGAGCTGCACAAGCTCGAGGTGTGGAAGGAAGTGGAGACCCTGGCCCTCGAGGCGTGGAACACGCTGGGCAAGGTGCCCGACGGTGTGGCTGAGGCGACCCGCGCCGCCCCCTGCCCCACCCCCGAAGAGGTGGCGGAGAGGGAGAAAGTCACCAATCACGACCTGGCCGCCTTCGTCGACCTGCTTGGGGCCGGTGCGGGCCCCGAGGCATCGGGGTGGGTTCACTACGGGCTGACCTCCTCCGATGTCCTGGACACCGCGGGCGGGGTCATCCTGGCCGAGTCGGCCGACCTGCTCCTGTCCGCACTCGATGGCCTGTTCTCCATTGTGAAGAGCAAGGCCTTCGAACACGACCGCACGTACATGATCGGGCGGACCCACGGGATCTGGGCCGAGCCAACCACCTTTGGACAAAAGTTGGCGGGCTGGGCCTTCGAGCTGGCCCGGGACCACACCCGACTTCGGGCCGCCCGAGCCAGCGTGGCAGTGGGCAAGATCTCGGGCGCCGTCGGCACCTATGCCCACGTCCCACCCGAGGTCGAGAAGCGCGTTTGTGACGCCCTTGGCCTCGATTTCGAGTCGGTCTCGACCCAGGTGACGGGACGTGACCGACACGCACAGTATTTGCAGGCGATCGCCCTCATCGGTGCCTCCATCGAGCGCATGGCGACTGAAATCCGACATCTCCAGCGATCAGAGGTCTCCGAGGTCATGGAGCAGTTCGGCAAGGGCCAGAAAGGCTCATCGGCGATGCCGCACAAACGAAACCCGATTCTCTCCGAGCGGATGACCGGGATGGCGCGACTGCTCCGCGGCTACTCACAGGTCGGTCTGGAGAACGTCGCCCTCTGGCACGAGCGTGACATCTCTCATTCCTCGGCAGAGCGGGTGGTCCTTCCCGACGCCTCGATCGCCCTCCATTACATGTTGGTCAAGTTCAGCGGTCTGATCGACGGGCTGGTGGTGAACACGGATCGGATGCGGGCCAACCTCGAGGCCACCCGCGGCCTGGTGTTCAGCCAGGCTGTGTTACTCGCCCTGGTCGAGAAGGGGATTACCCGTGACCAGGCATATCGCGTCGTCCAGGGTCATTCGATGACCGCATGGGGTGAGCATGGCACTCTCCGCGACCTGCTTGCCGCTGACGACGCCGTCCCCCTCAACGACGACGAACTTGGCGCCTGCTTCTCGTTGGAGCGGGTCCACGAGACCGCCGGCGTCGTCTTCGACCGGCTCAAGGACCTCGATCTGTAGGCGTGTGCAGCAACCCACCGCCACGGTGGCGTGATGCACACGAGCGCAAAGCCCGGGATCCGGTGTGCAGCAACCCACCACCACAGTGGCGGAATGCACACGGTCACGACTCAGACACTCAGGCCGAGGGGGTGATATGCACCGTTCCGGTGAACAGGCCGACCGTCCGGCCGTCCTGACGGGACACGTCCACCCGATAGGTGCCGAGTGTCCTTCCCCGCGATACTTCGGTCACGCTGGCTTGAAGCTGCTCACCCAGCCGCGACGCCGCAGTCAGGACCAGATGGGTGTCGATGGCGACGGCCCGTTCGCCGGCAGCGTTCGAGCCGAGCGAGAAGGCACAGTCGGCCAGCGAGAACACCATGCCTCCGTGTCCCACCTCGAGAAAGTTGAGGTGCTCGGCCGTGACTACCAGACCGAGGACGATCTCGTCATCCGAGACAGAAACCAACTCGATTCCCAGCGAGCGGGCGTAGGCGTCGGCTTGGAGCATCTCTTCGACACGAGAGCGGGAGAACCCGGGCACTGGGGCGACACTACGGGCTGTCTTGATTGCCGGCCGACTTTGCCCGAGACCGAACCTCGGTCGCGGAACGGGTTCGATCGGGCGCGGGCTATACCGTCTCGGGCAAACAGACGCCGGTCGGCCGGAGCTTCCGCCGCGTCACTGGCCCGATGTCGCGCCACTACCCTCCCGGCAAGTGCCGGCTCTACGACATATCGCATCCGGAAAGGTCAGGGAGATCTACGAGGTCGACGAAGACCACCTCCTCTTCGTCGCCACGGATCGCATCTCTGCCTACGACGTGATCCTCAACCAGCTGATCCCGGATAAGGGCCGGGTCCTGACCGGCCTCAGCCTTCATTTCTTCGATTACCTGGACACCCCGAACCATCTTGTGACCACCGAGCTGTCCGGAGTGCACGGACTGACCGACCAGGATCTAGACGAGCTCAGGGGCCGGGCGATGGTGGTTCGGCGCGCCAAGGTGATACCCGTCGAATGCGTGGTCCGGGGCTACCTGTACGGATCATCGTGGCGGGAGTACCGCGACGGAGGCGGGCCGACCACCGAGCATCTCTCGCCAGGCCTGAAACTGGCCGATCGGCTTCTAGAGCCCATCTTCACCCCTGCGACCAAGGCCACGAGCGGTCACGACGAGAACATCACCGAGGCCCAGACAAGGGACCTACTCGGCGACGACCTCTACGAAGAGCTGCGAAAGCGCTCGATCGACATCTACCTGCGGGCCACCGAGTACGCGTCTTCAAGAGGCGTGATCCTGGCCGACACCAAGTTCGAGTTCGGCCACGCGGACGGCGATCTGTTGCTGATCGACGAGGTCCTCACCCCGGACTCATCGCGGTATTGGCCGGCGGACGAGTGGGTCCCAGGCCAGGACGTCCCCTCCTACGACAAGCAATACGTGCGGGAGTGGCTCGACACCACCGACTGGGACAGGACCGCACCCGCCCCGGATCTGCCCACCGAGATCGTGGAAGGCACCAGATCGCGGTACATCGAGGCTTACGATCGGATCACGGGCCGGAGTTTCGACGACTATCTGGCCCGGAGCTGATGAAAGTCACGGTAGAGATCACCCGACGCCCCGAGATCGCAGACCCCCAGGGAACCACTATCCAGAGGGCGCTCTCCGATCTCGGGCACAATGATGTCGTGTCGGTGCGTGTGGACAGGGTCATCCATATCGACATGGCCGGCGACGACCCCGAGATCGTTCGGGGACAGGTCGAAGACATGTGCCGTCAGGTGCTGGCGAATCCGGTCCTCGAGGACTTCTCCGTGGAGGTGACCGGATGAGGACGGCGGTGGTTGTCTTCCCGGGAACCAACTGTGAGCACGACGTGATTCATGCATTGACCTCCCTCGGGGGTGAAGCCGAGCTCGTCTGGCATCGAGAGACCGACCTGTCAGATTTCGACGGGGTCGTGCTTCCGGGAGGGTTTGCCCATGGCGACTACCTGCGGACCGGGGCGATCGCCCGCTTCTCCCCAGTGATGGCCGAGGTCGACCGCATGGCGAACGAGGGCCGGTCGGTACTGGGAATCTGCAACGGGTTCCAGGTCCTCTGCGAGTCCGGTCTGCTCCCTGGCGCCTTCATCGCCAACCGGGGCCTGGCATTCATCTGCCGGTTCGTCGAGCTGGAGGTGACCGACACCGGCACGGTTCTGACCAGGGCCGCCGAGGTAGGCCAAAGGATCAGGATCCCGCTCAATTCGTACGAGGGGAATTGGGTCGATCCGACCCGGTCCGGTCGAATCCCGCTCGAATACGTGGAAAACCCCAATGGGTCCCAACAATCGGCTGCCGCCGTCGCCAATGACCGGGGCAACGTGGTCGGGGTGATGCCCCATCCCGAGCGTGGCGTCGACGGGGTCCTCGGATCCACCGACGGGCAGGTCCTGCTCGAAGGGTTTCTCCACTCGCTGGTCCCGGTGTGACCACCGCCACCCGACCTGTCCATCGTCAGTTGGGGATGACCGACGATGAGTACGACTCGGTAGTCGGCATCCTCGGGCGTGACCCGCTGCCGGCAGAGCTCGCCATGTATTCGGTGATGTGGTCCGAGCACTGCTCGTACAAGTCGTCACGCATTCATCTCCGTCGCTTCCCCACCGAGGCCCCATGGGTGGTCGTCGGCCCTGGGGAGAATGCCGGCGTCGTCGATCTCGGTGACGGCTGGCTCGCTGCACTGCGCATCGAGAGCCACAACCATCCGTCTTTCGTCGACCCCTACCAGGGGGCAGCCACCGGGGTGGGAGGCATCCTGCGCGATGTCTTCACGATGGGTGCCCGACCAATTGCCCTCTGGGACCAGATCCGGTTCGGGCCTCTCGACGAGCCAAAGAACCGGTACTTGTTCAATGGGGTGGTCTCCGGGATCGCAGGGTACGGGAATGCGGTGGGTGTCCCCACTGTGGGTGGGGAGCTCGAGTTCGACCCCTGCTATTCGGGAAACCCCCTGGTCAACGTGATGTGCCTCGGGATAATGCGACGCGAGCAGTTGGTGCTGGGCACGGCCGGGCCCCCGGGCACGGTGGCCATCCTCCTTGGTGGAGCCACTGGACGGGACGGGATCGGCGGCGCCTCGGTCCTGGCTTCGGCCTCCTTCGACGACGAGTCGCAGGAGAAACGGCCCAGCGTCCAGGTCGGCGACCCCTTCGAGGAAAAGAAGCTGATCGAGGCCTGCCTGGAGCTGTATGCCAAAGGCCTGGTGGTCGGGGTCCAGGACCTGGGTGCGGCAGGGCTGTCTTGCGCCACCTCGGAGCCGGCGGGGCGGGCCGGGGTGGGGATGGAGGTGGACCTCGACGCGGTCCACGTCAGGGAGAGCGGGATGACCGCTCCCGAGCTGCTCATGTCCGAGTCCCAGGAGCGGATGATGGCCTTCGTCTCGCCAGACCGGATCGAGGAGGTGCGGGTCATCGCCGACAAATGGGAGATCGACTCTGCGGTGGTGGGTGTGGTCCGGGAAGGCGCCACACTGACCATTCGCCACCGGCAAGATGTGGTTGCCGAGGTTCCAGCAGCTTCCCTCGCCGACGCCGCTCCTCTCTATGACAGGCCCGTGGAGAAACCGGACTGGATCGACCATCTGTGGGACCACCCCGCCCGGCCTCTGGGCACGGACCCTGCCACCGCCCTCCTCCGCCTCCTCGACGACCCGGCGCTCGGCTCGACCTCCTGGGTGCACGAGCAGTACGACCACATGTTGTTCCTGAACACCGTGATCGGTCCCGGCTCGGATGGGTCGCTGATCCGGATCCGGGGCACCGAGAAGGGTATGGCTGTCTCCACCGACGGCAACGGGCGGCTCTGTCGGCTCGACCCCCGGGCCGGGAGCGCCCGTCTGGTGTACGAGGCCGCCCTCAACGTTGCGGTCACCGGTGCCAAGCCGTTGGCTGTGGTGGACAACCTCAATTTCGGGAACCCGGAGAAGCCAGAGGTCATGTGGCAGTTCCGGGAGAGCGTGGAGGGGATCTCCGAGGCCTGTGAGGACCTTGGGATTCCGGTTGTGGGTGGAAATGTCTCCTTCTACAACGAGACCGAAGGCGAGGACATCCACCCCTCGCCGGTGGTCGGCTTGCTCGGTCTCGCCGACCCGATGCCGGTCTCCCCTCCCCGGCTCTCGAGAGCCGTCGCAGGGATGGAGATCTGGGAGATCGGGCCCGCCCCCACATCGAATCTCGCCGGATCGGCGGCACAGCGAGTCCTCCACGATCAGCTCACCGGCCGACCCACGATGCCCGATCCCGACACTGCGAGGAGGGTCATCGACCTCGCCGCCCAGCTCGCCCACCGGGTCCCGGTCCTGCACGACATCTCGGATGGAGGTCTAGCCGTCGCCGTCGCCGAGGTCTGCATCGAGTCCGGGGTGGGGGCCAACCTGGTGAGTGTGGGCACGGAGGAGATGTTCTCCGAAGATCCCCATCGGTTCATCGCTGTGTTCGAGCCCGGTGCCATCGAGCTGCCGGAGGATTTGGCCCGAATGGTGGGGACAATGGCCGGCGACTCATTGGCGCTCGGACACTCGTCCCCGATCGAGGTCGACACCCTGCGCAGCACCTGGGGCAACGCCATCCCGAGACGGATGGCCGGCTAGTGATCTGGCCACTGACGTTGGCGATGTTCAGGGCGAGTCAGGGGCGTCGCCTGGCAAG
>CAZRID010000107.1:0-9146 GCA_964600055.1 uncultured Acidimicrobiaceae bacterium | reverse complement strand
CTCCGGCTAGAGGAAGCGTCCAAGCCGATCAGGTTTGGGTCATTTGGCTGAGGGCAGCTTCCCCGAACTCGTCGACCCGCAGATCACCAGCGTCGTAGAAGGCGATGATGCGACACGGGCATGCCTCCAGACCTTCGTACTTCCAGGGGAAGGCTCCGATGATCGCTCGCGTGTTCAACACTTTGGCGATGTCGCCGCCGACGTTCTCGGCGTGAATGAGTCCTTCCTGGAAAGCCCAGTTGTGAAATGGGAAGAGGTCGTTCTTGACTCTTCGACCGGACAATTTGTGGGTGTACTCGTATGTTGGGAAGAACTCGTCGACCTTCATCCCAACCTTCTCCTCGAACTGCACGGTGAGGTCAGGACGCATATTTCGGATGGTTGTCCACATCGGATGATCACCTGAGCCGGCATCGATCCCGAACCACTTGATCTCCATGTCGAGCATCCATTGCAGCAATTCCAGCTTGCCGCCGGGATGCATCGAGAAGTAGCGGACCAGGTCTGCTTGCGGTTGACCTTCGTAATAACGATTGAAGCCGGTGTGGATGATGAGGATGTCGCCCTTCTCGATCTCGACCTTCGCGGTGAGCATGTCAGGGGTGATCACATCCCAGTCATCGACCATGTCGGAGATGTCGACGATGGCACCCTTGTTGATCAGGAATGACAAGGGGTAGGAGGCCATGTCGGCCCTTCCGTCTGCGCCGTGCATGCCGCCGTCGAGATGGGTCCCGACGTGGAGGGCGGAGTCGATGCGTTGAGCCACGATCCGCTGGGTCTGCAGGGTCTGGGCGTAGTACATCTTGTTTCCGGCATAGCCCACCCAACCCGGGGTGTGCACGTTCATCGTGTGAGAGAGGTCCACCATCTGCATTGAGCATCTCCAAAGTCGATTGAGCAGGACTCTAGAGAGTCGACGGGACCGTCTGGGTCACAGAACTCGATCGCCCACCGCGATGCCGTAGATGTCGGTGCGACGATCAGCGCGCGGGGTGATCAGATCCCCGCGTGACTGCGCCGTACTGGCCAAAGTTAGGTCGATGGAGCCGACGGCCACGTCCTCATTGCTGCCCGAAAGGGGTCCGATCACTCTCCCTCCCTTGGGGTCGATGAGGATGGATGATCCGAGGAAGTCATACTCGCCATGACGTCCCACCTGGGAAGCGGCGGCTATGAAGACCTGATTGAGGTTGGCCTGAACCTCGGCCCCGCGGCCCTGCGGCGACATCCCCTCCACGTCCCAACGCAGCACGTCGAACCCGGACAACCAAGCCGTTGGCACACAGATCAACTCTGCACCCTGTAGCGCCATCAGTCGCACCACTTCCACAAACCGAAGGTCGTAGCAGACACAGATGCCGATGGTCCCGAAGCGAGTTGGGACCAGCGGGAACCCGAGATCACCGGGGGTGAAGGTGTGCTTCTCCTCGGCAAAGAGGTGCGTTTTGCGATAGTGGCCAATCACGCCTTCAGGCCCGACCGCGACCGCGGTGTTGAACAGGCGCTCTTCGTTTCGCTCGCAGAGACCGCCCACGATGTAACCGCCCGCGGACCTCGCGATCTCCGCCCATGCCTCGGTGGTAGGCCCGGGGACGGGCTCGGCAATGGCAGCGAGCCGGCCAGCGTCCGTTCCGTACCCTGACACGATCAATTCGGGCAGCACTACCAGATCGGCGCCATGGTCAAACGCTTCAGCCAAGGCATCGTCACATCGGTTCCGGTTGACGTCGACCGCGTAGGGCTCGCCTGATATCTGGGCGATCACCACCCGCACCAAGGAGCTCATTGCAGCCGTTCGTAGGCGCCGATTCTGACCAGCATGTTCCAATCAGCCGGCGACGGCCCCCCTACGCTCTCGATTCGGCTGCCGCGATCGGCCCTCACCGCATGCCAGATCCCAACGGGCACATGAATAGCGCAGGGGGCTTCGAACTCCAGGTCGATGCCGTTGTCGAGGTCCTCGATGGTTCCCGACCCGGTGATGACGTACAGCGTGTCCTCTGATCCGGCGTGGACGTGTGGCACGTTGCGCTCACCGGGTTGCATGTCCACATAGTTCATGTTCGCCGTTTGCGAACCACTCCCTGGCCACACCACCAAGCGAGCGTCACGGGCGATCATGGGCATCATCAGATCGGGCTGGTCACGATGCATGACGTGTACAGCCATCGTCAACCCCTTCCTGGCGCGGCGGACAACCGAGGATCGGCAGGGCACGGACCTCCCACGATTTCTGATCCCTCCAACCCGGCAGTGAGCCGATAGCGTGTGCCGGGGTCCACCAAGACCATCCCTCCGGTGGCGGTCTGGTGACGGACATCTGCATCCATGTCGTGGACCTCCACTGCCCCTGCGATCACGTAGTAAACGGCTTCCATCGGATGGCGGAGCGGAATTGTGAACCCCTCCGGCCGTAACGAGATCCTGTGCATCGAGCGGAGGTGGGCCCCCATCTCGGGTCCCACCAAGCCCCAGGCATTGCCCTCGGCTGCGACGATGGCCAGCGGAAGCCCTTCGGAGTCATCGGGGACCACCCTGACCTCCCGCGGGACTTCCAATCCTTCGCGCTCAAAATTCAACCGGACTTGATCCTCGTTCACAGCACTCAAAGTTAGCTGGTACCGTCGCGGCGCGAGCAATAGCGAACGAAGTTGAGTGAATCAACGATGACAACTCTCGCCAACCACTGGCATCCGATCGCCAAATCAACGGACCTGACAGAGTCACCGGGCCGTTTCACGTTGCTTGGGACAGACCTTGTCGCCTTTCGCACATCTGATGGTGTCAGCGTCTTCACAGACCTCTGCATCCACCGAGGGACAGCCCTCTCCCTCGGGTATGTGGAAGAGGGAATCCTCCATTGCGGATATCACGGTTGGGCGTACGACGGAACAGGAGCATGCGTCTTGATCCCCTCTCTCCCGCCGGGATCACCGATACCCCCGAGGGCGAGGGCAATCAGCCATCAGGTGCAGGAGGCATTCGACCTGGTCTGGGTAGCACTCGACGCGCCGATCGGACCGGTGCCGGACTTTCCTGATGGAGAGTGGCATGACCCCGCCTATCGAAGCATCGTCTCCCATCATTACCAGTGGAAGACTTCGGCGGGGAGGGCGGTCGAGAACTTCATGGACATCTCGCATTTCGCATTCGTTCACGAAGGCGTACTCGGCTCTCGGGAGGCAACGGAAGTCGCCGAGCATCACGTCGATCAGCGCGGCGATGGCCTGTACTACTTCCTGGAGGCTCCGGAGCCCGCCAACCTCCACAGCAAGCCCGGGGAGGTGATCCGATGGGAGTATTTCCTCACAGGTCCTTTCACCATCCACCTGCGAAAAACAGTCCCCTCCGGTGACGTCACTCTCGTTTCGTTGGTGGCCTCCCCAACCAGCGACGCATCAACCGACATGTTCGTCTGGATCGCCCGCAACCATCAACTGGACCCGGTCGGCGACGCCGAGTTCGTCGATTTCACTCATGGGATCATGGAGCAGGACCGGGTCATTGTCGAAAGTCAGCGACCCGAGCAGATCCCAACCGACCTGCGCGAAGAGCTTCATCTCAAAGTTCCCGATGCCTCCGGCATTGCCTACAGGCGCTACCTCGGAGCATTCGAGGACGTCACGCCGTATATGCCTTGAGCTGCGCAGCCCAGTCAGCGTGATCAGAACCGGGGGTCAAGGCCGTGTAGGGATCACGCCGGCTCGACGAAACCCGCCACTGACCCTGTACAACGCGTGCTGAAGAAGCCTGATGCGGGGCGTGCGCCAGCACTGCAGAGGGTGATGGCCTTCATGAATTAGACACAGGTTGCAGGAAGTGCAGTCCACCAACCCTTCACGGCCCTCGCCTATCTGGGAGACGAGATCGGGCTCTCGGATGAGCGGCCGGGCGAGACCGATGAAGTCGGCGTCCGCAGACTCGAGCATTTCACGCATGGTTTCGGTCGTGCGCATTCCCCCGGTGAGAATGATCGTCGTGTCTACTTTGGCGCGGAGGGCATTCGCCCAGGGCCGGAAGTACGCCTCCGGGCGAGGCGCTGACAGCAACCGATGCACGAGGAGGTCCTGGGCCGCTCGTTTTGGTCCCACCGCCACGTAGGTGTTGGCCGAGTCGGTGGGAGCTTGCATCAGCCCGCATGAGACTTCGATCGCATCCAAGCCCAAGTCCACGAGCGATTGCGCCCTGCCCAACGATTCGTCGATCTGCAAGCCGTCGGCGACGGCGTCGACCATGCCGAGCTTCATCGTCACGGGGAAACTCGGCGGAACGGACCGACGAACCGCTTCGACCACTGCTCGCGAGAACGCGCCACGCCGGTCGCTGTCTCCACCCCATTCGTCATCCCGGCGATTGGTCACCGGGGAGCCGAACTCGCTGATCAGATAGCCGTTCGCCCCATGAATGTGAACCCCGTCGAACCCGGCCTTGACCGCTCGCCGCGCTGCGTGGCCAAATGCCTCGACAGTGGCGACGATCTCATCACTCGAAGCCGCCTCTACCGGGTTGCCCGTTAGTGGATTCGGGACCGGCGACGGCGCGACGGGCAGGTTGTTGGGCACTCGTGATTGGGATCCGGCGTGGGCTAGTTGGGCAAATATCACCGCCCCGTAGGTGTGGACCCGCTCGGTCAGTCTGATCAAACCGGGCAACATGTCATCGTCGTGAACACTGGTTTGTCCCCGGGCGTATTTGCCCCGAGGGGCAACGAAGAGGTGTCCGGTGATGATGCCTCCCACCCCGCCGGAGGCAAGACGTTCATAGAGGTCGAGGAGGTCCGGGGTCATCACTCCTGTTTCCGGCTCCGCCATCGACTCCGACGTGCCGGCGCGGAGAATGCGGTTGCTTAGAACCGCCGCCCCAATCGACCCTGGCTCGAATAGCGGGTCTCTCACGCCTCGGTTCCGAAGAACATTCGGTGGAGCGAGTCGTCAGACAACAGGTCGGCAGCCGGCATCTCAGCCTGTATCGACCCGTTGTTGAGTACATACACCCGGTCCACCACCGGAAGTACCTCTAGCGGGTTTTCCTCGATGACCCAGAGGATTGACGCGCCTCGCTCCCGAGATCCCACGATCTTCTCGACGAGGGCATGGACGATGGTGGGAGCCAGCCCCGTCGTTGGCTCGTCGAGAACCAGTAATCGCGGGTTGGAACCCACCCCTGAAGCGAACGCGAGCATCTGACGCTCACCCCCCGAGAGTGTCTTGGCGAGCTGGTGCCGCCTCTCGTCCAGTCGGGGAAACATATCGTATGCGGCCGACAGAGCGGCCTCGGCTGTCGCCTTGTCGAGAGTGGTGAACGATGCGAGCAAGTTGTCTTCGACGGTGAGGTCCGGAAAAGTGCTTCCGGTCTGGGGCACCATGGCGAGGCCAAGAGCGTTATGCAGCGAGGTCGGTGCGCCTGTGAGGTCGTGTCCGTCGAAAGTGATCGAGCCTTTCATCGCCGGGAGCAGGCCGAAGATCGCCTTGACCAGCGACGTCTTGCCAGCACCGTTGGGCCCCACGACCGCGACCAGTTCATTGGCCTCGACTGTGAGCGAGACTTCGTGAAGCACCGGAAGCCGGCCGTACCCGGTCTCCAACCCCTGGACATCGAGGAAACTCAACGGGGTCGCCCCAGATAGATGTCGATCACGTGCTCGTTGTGGACGATTTCCCGGGGCGGGCCCGAGGCTACGACTTCGCCAAGGGCCATGACGTGGACGATGTCGGCGACATCGAGGACGAATCCGATGTTGTGGTCGATGACGAGGACAGTGACACCCTGATCGCGAACACGTCGGATCAGTTCGGCCACCCTGCCGATGGCGCTGGGATCGACACCGGAAGCCGGCTCATCGAGTAGGAGCATCCTCGGCCCGAACATCAACTGTCTCGCGAAATCGGTGAGCTTCACGTCACCGGGCGGAAGATCCGAGATGATCGATTGTCGAGCGTCCCAGAGACGCAAATCCTCGAGTAGCTGGCGGGCTCGCGATTCCACCTCTTTCTCCGAGGTCTTCCAAGTGCCTCCAAGAGCGGAGAGAAGACTCTCGTCTTTTGGCTTGGTGCCGGCGACCATCAAGTTCTCCCAGACCGTCAAAGCGGGAAAACCGACTGGCGTCTGAAACGTCCGCACCATGCCCCGGCGTGCGACCTGCCATGGCTCCATCCCGCCAATGTCCTCACCGTCGAAGCGAATCGTCCCCGACGTCGGCCAGTCGAAGCCGGTGACCACGTTGAACAGGGAAGTCTTTCCTGCCCCATTTGGCCCGATGACGGCAACGATCGAGCCCTCCTCCACCGACATCGAAACATCACGAACCGCCAGCAACCCGCCGAACGCCTTGGTGACACCGGCGATCTCGAGGAGACTCACAGGAAATCACCGTTCTGCACGGAGGTGGCAAATGCCGACCGCTCATCGGTGAGGCCGTTCGGTCGGAAACGCATGATCAAGATGAGCAGGAGCCCCAACACGACGAACCTCAACGACGCCAGGATTACCGCCAGATTCGCGGATCCCTGGACCAGCGACACAGACTCGGTCAAGACGAGTAGCACCACCGCCCCGATGATCGGCCCGCGCTTCGACGCGATGCCGCCGATGACCAATGCAGTCCAGGTCACAAACGTTATGTCGGGAGCAAACAGGTGCGGCGTGACACTCCGCAGATACCACAGATACATCGGGGCAGCGAGGCCATAGAGTGCCGCGGCGACAACGTAGGTTTGTAGCCGATGATGGTTGGTTGCCTTTCCCAGCGAACGGGCGACCGGATCGTTGTCCCGGAACCCGCGAAGTAGTCGGCCATAAGGGCTGTGGGCGAATCGGCGCATCAGGAAATAGACCAGGGCGACGCCGATCCAGACAATGATGAGAAGAACAATTCGATTCGCGGTCCCGGGGAAAGTCCCTTCGAGAGGGCGGGCAAGCTCGGAGAATCCAATCGTTCCGCGCGTGATGGTCTGTGTGTTCACCGCGACCTGACGCACCACCTCGGCAAAAGCAAGCGTCGTGATCAAGAAGTATTCACCCCGGACGCGCAGGGTCGGCAAGCCGATCACAGAGGCCAACAATGCAGCGGCGATCGCTGCACCCAGCATCCCGACCCAGATCGGGAGCCCAGGGTGGATCAACACGTCCTCGAATTTGGTTTGGGTCAGAATCGTGTAGGTGTAGGCGCCAACGGCCACGAACCCGACGAGACCCAGATCCCACATTCCGGCCCAGCCGGCTTCGAGGTTGAGGATCATGGCGAAGATGGCATAGATACCGGCCAACGTGAGTACGCCTACGAAGAACAGCAAGAGTCCGGTCACACCGCTTCCTTCCTCCCAGCCCTGGCAAAGAGACCCTGTGGTCGGAAAACGAGCACCAACACCAGGAACACGAATGCCACGACCAGTCTCCAGGTGCTGGGGATGACCAACGCCGAGAGATCCATGACCAAACCCAAGAGCAGGCCAGAGGCCAGGACGCCGTAGATGCTTCCCAACCCGCCCAACACGGCGGCAGCGAGAATCATCAGGATCTGACTCCATCCGAGCTCTGAGTTGACGTTTCCGATCACCCCCAGCATGACCCCCGCCAGACCAGCCAGGGCGGAGGCAACGAACCAGACCGACATCGAGACCCGGCGCACGGGGATACCGCGAAGTTTCGCCAGCTCGGGGTTGGATGCTGTGGCACGGATCCAGGTGCCGAGGCGCGTCCGGGTGAGAAAGAGGTGGAGACCGATCGTGGACACCCCGGCCAGCCCCACGATCACGAGCTCACCAACGGTGACGTTGAAATTTTCGAAGTCAAAACGCCGCCCGAATAGGTTCGGATAGAACTGGACCTTTGCGCCGAATATGACCCGGATGAGGCCATACATCACGTAGGCCAGGCCGATCGACGTGAAGAGTTGCGCCAGCGCCCCCTTCGTCGACACCGGCTCGAAGACGATCCGTGCGAGCACCACGCCGAGCACACCGACGGCAAGCATGACCAGCAGGCCCGCGACGAAGACATTGAGACCCAACGAGTTGACGAAGATGAAACCCAAGAAGGCGCCCACCGTCAGCATCTGCCCGTGGGCGATATTGATGAACCCTTCGGTTTGTCGGATCATCGAGAAACCGACTGCTGCCAGGGCAAGGATGCTTCCACTGACGAGGCCAAAGATGATGTTTTGCATCTGGGGAATCATCCGGGTGAGGTGGCATACCACCTCACCCGGATGACTGTCGTTATCGAAGCGATTCGTCCAGGGTGACCTCGGCCACCTGCGTCCAGGCGCCGTCGACGACATTTTGTTCGCCAAAGACCGGACTTGCCAGGTTGCCGAATTCGTTGACATCCAGACCCGACGAAGCACCGTGGTAGTCGATGTCCTCACCAGCTTCGATGGCAGCCAAGCCATCTGCGTAGGTGTACACCACCGTGCCGGGAGCGTTGAGGACACCGGCGACCTCAGCCGCCACCGCCGGGCCGTCCGTGGTCCCGGCCGCGGCCATCGCCAGGGCGAGAATGATGTATTGGTCGTATTGGTTGGCGTCGTATAGACCCGGGCTCGGTGCATCTCCGGTCATTTCCTCATACCGCGTCGCATAGGACTCATACGCCGGGCTCGAGGTGTCGTAAGCGGCGATCGCCGCCCGGGCAACACCTCCGGCCAGATCGACGCCGGGCAGACCCGCGATCTCGGGAACGACCAGGTCCGGGGAAAACAGCCAGTTGGTCTCCACGCCGCGTCGGGTCGCCTCCTGAAGGATGATGCCACCGGACTCAAACCCGGCAGCCAGATAGACGGCTTCGGGCTCGGCGTTGAATACCTCATCGACCTGGGCCTGATAGCTGGCCTGCCCCGGTTCGAACCTGACGTCGGCCGCCACCTCCCCACCGATGTTCTCAGTGAAGACGTCCTTGAACACCAACGCCGGCCCGGCCGCACCCTCGGTGTTCTGAACGAGCATCGCAACCGTGGTGTAGCCCGAGTCCCGCGCGAACTGCGCCGCGATCAGACCGCCGTCGCTGTCCGACCCGGTTATGCGCCAGATGAAGTCGCCGCCCGCCTCGTCCAGTTTGTCGGTTCCGCACGCAGGGCAGATGGTGGGTATCTGCCGATCCTTGATGCTTTGCAGGTTGGCAACAGCGCCGTCGGACTCGACGCCGCC
>CAZRID010000106.1:0-9222 GCA_964600055.1 uncultured Acidimicrobiaceae bacterium | reverse complement strand
CCCTCACCGCCAGCGCTCAAGGTCATGCCTTGGTGATGGATCTGATCCGGGACGGTCGGAAACACTTCGCGGCGGTATGGGCGTTCAGCCAGCTCGCCAGCGACCTCACCGGGGAGGAGGGCGAAGACGTTGACGCATTGTTGGGTTACCGGTTCGTGTTCCGGCAACCGTTGCAGACCTCGGCCGAGGCGCTCCGGTTCCTCGGGTCCGACACCCGGGATGACAACGTCGAAACCATCACCTCGCTCGGAACCGGCCAATGTTTGATGCGGGACCATTCGGGACGTCTAGGACTGGTCCAGATTGCCCGTCCCGACGACCCAGCGGCCGCCGCTGCCTTCTCGACCACTCCAGGCTCCGCCAGGACTTCAACCGGACCGTGGCCATCTCTGGGCCAGGCCGATCAACTCCGCACCTTCGTGGCCAATGGGCATGCCCAATGACTCGCGGTTCCGGACCGGTTGAGCGTTCCCTCCACTGCCGGTCTGGATTCGACCGGCCGGTCTGGATTGTCGTTTGGCTGCTTGCCGTTCTCGCACTCAACCAAGCGATTGGGGCTGCTCCCGCCCAAGCCCAGACCGACCAGCCTGGCGTCGAACTTGGTGATGGGCTCTACCCGCCCACCGACTATCCGACCGATAGCAGCCAAGGGATCGTCCCCATCGGTGGATATGACATCGGTTGCGCCAACGACGGGCTGGTCGGCGACGTCGGCTGCATGACGGTGGGGACCGCCACCAACCTGGTCTTCTCGATCGGCAAGCTGATGGTCGGGTTGGCGATCTGGCTGCTCGAAGCCGCCACCGGGTTCGTGATCGAAGAGGCGCTGACCGAGGCGGCCACCGCTATTGCCGACCTGCTCGACGGGCGGGTGTTGGGAGCGATGCGGCTCTCCCATCTTGGGTTGGTGATGTCGGCTCTCTATATGGGCTGGCAGTTCCTGCGGGGAAGAGTCGCCGCCGGGGCAGGCGAGTTCGCCCTCACCCTGACCGTCTTCGCGGTGCTGGTCCACGTCAGCGCCGGAGCCGGGTTCGGCGGGGCCGTGACCGGGGCGATGGAGGCCGCCGGAGGCATCTCCTCTGAGATCGTTTCCCTGGCGGCCGGCACCGACCAGAACGCGTCGGTTTCGGACCGGGTGGGCGGAGCTTTGATGGCGAGCTTTGTCCGTGATCCCTACGACACCATCAGTTGGGGAGGCCTCCTCGAAGGGACCGGCTGTGCCGGTGCCCGTAACCAAGCGGTGGCGTCCGGTCCGCACGGCTTCGACGAGCTGCCCCGCCAGCAGATGGAACAAGCCGGCTGCGAGCCGCAAGCAGCCTTCAACGCCGAAGCTTCGGTCGGTCGCCTGGTCGGAGCGCTGCTCTACCTGGTCGTCGCCGGTGCCGCCCTAGCCCTGTTCCTGATTACCGCATTCACCCTGGTGGTGGCCAAAGGTATGGCCCTATTCCTGGTCGCCCTCCTCCCAGTCGCCCTTTACGCCGGACTGTTCCCAGGGGCGGGACGAAGTTTGCTGTGGCATTGGGTAGCTGCCCTGACCAGAGTGGTAGCGCTGGTAATCGTCATGGGCGTGTTCTTGGCCCTGCTCGTCGTCGGCCTCAACGGTCTCCTGGCCGTTCCGGGTGGGATGTGGACCCGGTTCCTGCTGGTGATCTTCTTCATGGCGGTCATGTGGGTGGGCCGTCGCCAACTGGTCGACATCTCCTCACGGTTCGCCGACTCCACCCTTCATCGCCTGGAAGGGGCCCGGCTGGGAGGAAGCCACGGAGCCACCTGGATCCGGCCCTACCAGGCGGGCGGGCTCAGCGGGCTTGGGATCAGCCAAACCGTCCACGAATCCATGGCCGAGACCCCGAGTCGGACCCGCAAGCAAGGACGCCAAGGCCCGGCTCTGGCCGCCAAAGCTTGGAAGCAGGCCCGGCGGAGGACACCGCTGTGAGTTGGCACCTCGTCGCCAAAGCCGCGGCTCACGTCGCCAAGAAGAAGCTGAAGGGCAGACGGTCGAGAAGGGCGGTTCGAGGCTGAGACGCGGCATCGTCACAGTGGTCGTTGTTTCGGGCCCGGCATCGCTCCTGGCCCTGGTGATGATGCTGGGAGTGGCGACGGTTGCCGTCGGGGCTCCCGCCGCCGCGGCGGGAGGTGCCCTCGGTATCCCCCCGCTGGTCTTCTCGGCCTACCTGGCCGCTGAGGCCAACGCCGCTTCGATTGAGCCGACATGTGTGGTGGATTGGCCGATCATCGCCGGGATCTGGAAGGTCGAATCGGACCACGCCACCCTCGGCGACTACACCATCCAAAACGACGGGATCGTTACCCCTCCCCTGTTCGGGACGGCCCTTGACGGCTCGATCGCTGGCACCGCAACCATTCCCGACACTGACGGCGGCCTCCTCGACGGCGACCCTGTTTGGGATCGGGCGGTGGGACCCGCCCAATTCCTACCCGGCTCCTGGCGGACGATGGGACAAGACGGCAACCGCGACGGCATCGCCGACCCCCACAACGTGTTCGACGCCGCCCTCGCCACCGTCGCCCACCTCTGTCTCGCCACCCCCGGCGACTACACCACCCCAGAAGACCTCGCCCGGGCGGTCGGTGGCTACAACAACTCGGCCGACTACGTCGCCGTCGTGCTCGGATGGATCGACTACTACCGGACCTTCCAGTTCACCGACGGGACCATCACCGCCGACGGGCTCTACACCTTCCCGCTCCCGACCGACGCAGTCACGGTCAACCAGATCCGAAGGACCCACCACGACTACCCCGCCTCCGACCTGGCGGTTGCCGAAGGCACTCCGGTCTATGCAGCCCATCCCGGCACGGTTACTGCCCTCCACTCCCCCTGTGCCGACATCGACCGTTGCCGATGCGGGTGGGGAGTCACCATCGACGGCTTCGACAGCCACCGTTACACCTTCTGCCACGGCCAACACCTCACCCCCGAAATGGCAGTCGGTCGAGCCGTCGCCGCTGGGGAAGCGGTGATGGCATCAGGCAACACGGGCAACTCCACCGGTCCCCACCTCCACTTCCAAATCGTCAACCCTCAAGGAGAACTCATCTGCCCCCAGAGCCTCCTCGAAGCCTGGTGGAACGGGATCAGCCTCAGCCCCGTCAGCGCCCCGACCAGCGGCTGCACCCACTGAAAGGGAAGCAGACCATGAGACGCCAACATTCCCAACTCGCCGACATCCTTGGCACGGACCGCCTCGCCGGTGCGGTCAGCAGGCTGCGACAGGCCGACGCCGGCCCCCAACGCCGCTACCAACTCACGAAAGAGGAACGATCGGCGCTCCGCCAAGCGGTAGCTACCACTTCCCATCCTTTGGCTGACATCGCTCTCAGCATCATCGAGGACTGGGACCGCCTCGCCGCCGATGACCAGGCCGCCGGACTTCTCTTCTTGGCCGCCATCGCCCGCCACCTCAGACCAGGTCGGACTTTCGACATCCGATGTCACCCCAACTCTGGATTCGGACTGTGAGCATGGACAGCACCTGCCCGAGCTGCGACACCGAGAACCGGCTCACCGCCCAGGGCCTGTGCGCCTCCTGCCAAGACGACCTCCGGGTCGTGGTCCGCCCCGCAGCCCACCGTCAGGCCGACCGCCGCCTAATAGACGAACCCGACCTTGGAGGCGACTACAAACATCCCGGCGTTGTTGTCATCGTCGTCAGGCCCGACCACGACGACTTGTGGATCTGCGACTTTTGCACGACGAGATCCCTGTCGAGGCAGACCAGGCCCTCATTCCCCTCCTCGGTAGCTACGCCTTATGCGGGCCATGTGTGGCGTCGATTCCCTACTGGCCCGACGCCTGGACTCAACCTTTCCCCCGGGCCTGCCCCTGCCAACCCTGCCAGCTTCCCCTCGTCGAAGCTTCCCTCCACCCGCCACGCCGTCTCGAACCGTCCCCAAGACACCTGCGGATGATGGGACGGTGACCGAAGCTACAGAACCCCACCGCCCCGACGGGGAAGAGCTACTCACCGGGGCCGGCGCGGCCCTGGCAACCGCCTGCCTGCTGGTGTGGATAGCTCACCAGGCGACAGCGCGGATATGGGGTGGCGGTTGGCTTCCGGTCTCGCCTTGGGAAAGCCCCGCTCTCCTCTGGCAACTTCTCACCCGGCCCGCCGATCCGTACGGCTCCCTCGGACCGGACCAGTTGGTGATGCCGGGCCCCGTCAACTACTACATCACCCTCGGACTTCTCACCGTCACTGTTGCCGTCCTGGCTGCCATCGCCTGGCACCACTGGCACCAACAGTCGGTCGCTGGCGAGGCAGCCCGATGGGCGCGACCCCGCGACCTGAAACCGCTCCTGGTTCCCCGGCCCCAACCCGGACGGCTCACCCTCGGGACTGTCGGCCGCCGGCTCCTCGCCACTGAAGAACAGCACTCGGTGGCAGTGATCGGACCCGCCGGCACTGGCAAGACCACCGGATTTGCGATCCCGGCCCTCCTGGAATGGGACGGTCCCATCGTTGCCACCTCGGTCAAAGGCGACCTCCTCGAACACACCATCCAACTTCGTCAATCTCGAGGCGAGGTATGGGTCTACGACCCGACCGGATCGACCGGACAACCCGCCGCCGGGTGGAATCCCCTCACCGCTTCAGGTGAATGGCAAGGCGCCCTGCGGATGGCTGCCTGGCTGGTCTCCACTGCCCGGGCCGGGGAACGCGGCGGCCTCCAGGACTCTGACTTCTGGTACGCGGTAGCCCAAAAGCTGCTCGCTCCTCTCCTCTACGCCGCTGCCAACTCGGGAGGGACCATGCGCGACGTAGTCAGGTGGGTCGACCTCCAAGACGAAGAGGAACCGCTTCACGCTCTGCACCACGCTGGGGAGGTCGACGCGATCCAAGCCTTCGCCGCCACCGTCAACCGGGAAGACCGCAGCCGCTCCTCGGCCTACACCACCACCGAAACTGTTCTCGCTGCCTTCGCGGACCCTGCCGTTCTCACCACCACAACTATCGACCCTGCCTTCACTCCGGGACGCCTGCTCGACGGCGGCAACCACACCCTCTATGTATGCGGGCCTCTGCACGAACAGGCCCGCCTCCGGCCCCTCTTCACTGCCCTCATCGAAGAGACCGTCCACGCCGTCTACGACCGCGCCAACCACCCCGACACACGACTCGTCAAACCGCTCCTGTTGGTGATCGACGAGGCCGCCAACATCGCTCCCCTCCCCGACCTCGCTCAACTCGCCTCCACCGCTAGAGGTGTCGGCATCCAACTCGTCACGGTGTGGCAGGACTTCGCCCAAATTCAAGCCCGTTACGGCACCTTCGCTCAAACTGTCATCAACAACCATCGTGCCAAAGTCGTCCTCTCCGGTGTATCCGACACACCGACCCTCGAGTATGTGAGTCGGCTTATCGGCGACCAAGCCGCCCCCGAAACCTCCCACACCCGTGACCACGATGGATCAGTGCGGTCCACCACCGAATCGGTTCGGCATCAAGCCCTGGCACCCCCCTCATTGCTCCGCCAAGCCGAAACTGGGACCGGTGTCCTCGTTTACGGCAACCTGGCACCAGCACGACTTCGCCTCCGACCTTGGTACAAGGTCAGGAAAGGACGCCTAGCCGACCGAAAAACGGTGCGGAAACGGACTGTGCCGTAGAACCTGGGCGCTGACGCCGCGAGCGGTCTCGATGACCGCCCGGGGGCCCCGTTGTTACACCAGCGTTGAACCCAAACACCGATAGGGCAGTGCCGTCCGAGCGGAGACGACCTCGCCATCACACCCGTCCCCGCTAGCAGAGAGAGGGTTGAGGACCGTACTCCGCCCCGCTCTAGCCTCCGACGCCCCGGGATTGGTCCACCAGCGGTGCCAGGCCTGCCAGGTCGACCGCTGCCCTTTTCGCGGCGGTCCTGGCCAGGGCAGCGACGAGAGTCTCCATCCTTCCCGCCCGGTCTCTTGAGATGTGGGCGCACCAATCGTCGAGAGATTCCCCTTCATCGGACAGATAGAGGGTGTTGGCTTGCTGTCCCCGGCTCATGGTGACGTATATCCATTCTCGGTCGACCATTTCGGTGGCGACGGTGTGTACCAGGCGGGTGGTAGCTCCTTGTGCCTTGTGGCCGGTGATGGCGTATCCATAGTCGAGGTAGCCATCGTCGAGATACCAAATCGGCAAGGTCCGGGCCTCGTTGCTGCGGTCGAGTCGGACGGTAACCTTCTTCTGGTCGGTGTCGACATTTGTGATGGTGGCAAGGTCACCGTTGAGGACGCCGAGTCGTGGCCGGTTCTTTAGGCACACAACCCGCTCGCCTTCCCGGAAGGGCTGTCCGTTGGTCTCCAGTGTCGGCCCGGACAGGCCGCCACCCGACTCGATGGCGGTGCGGGCAGACCGGTTGAGGAGGTCCACTGTGCTGTTCCGATAGGCGATCAGCAACACCTCCGAGATGTCACCGGTGGCTTCGACGTCCCGATGCCAGTTCTCAACGGCCTGCTCAATCGTGGCTTCGGGGCTAGCCGAAATGATGACCCTTCCCCTCCGGTGGTACATGGCGATCGCTCGGCTCACGGAACCGTCCCGGAGCTCGGCAAGGGCGTCGCGTTCCCAGTTGTGGTCCTGGCGGACATTGTCAGTCAGTTCCACAGCCGGGAGGCGGTTGCAGAGGGCTCGGAACAACCCTCCCGCCTCGATTTCGGGGAGTTGGTGGTAATCGCCGATCAGAATCAGCTTGCCGGAGGCGGCTTCGACCAGCTCCGAGAGACGGGCAAGCTGACGGGTGCCGACCATTCCTGCCTCGTCGACGACTACCACCACGCCTTCCGGTAAACATTTTCGGTCGGTGGCTTCCCCGATCAGCCGGGTCAGGGTGGTGGAGGGAATTCCGGTAGCGGTTTCGAACCCTGTGGCCGCTTTGGCCGCCAAAGCTGTTCCGAGGATGGGAGTCCCGGTGCGGATGGCCAGTTCCCCGACGATGGCGAGGGCGGCTGACTTACCAGTACCGGCAGGTCCAACCGCGAGGTCAATGGCGGACCCGGAGGTGGCGAAGCGACGGACCAGCCGGTGTTGACCTCCGGTCAGGTTCGGGTGATGAGCGAGGGCTTCGACGACCAACGCTTCGGGGGCGGTCCATCGGCCTGCTCGTACTCCCGCCTCTGCCCGACAGATGACGGCTTGCTCAATGGCGAGCAATTCTGCGGTGGTGTAGCGACGCTCGTACACCAACCCCGTGAAGACATCATGACCACTAGGTGGGGGTGTCATCGGAGCCGGATCGGACCCGTCGATGAGCCCATCATCAACCGGCTGGCCGACAAGGCTCGGGGTGGGCAGAATTGCGACAACCTCGCTCCTGCGGAGAAGGGCATCGGCCAATGCTTCGATCTGGGTCCGAGCTCCTCCCTCCGGTAGGGCGGCCGCGGCCCCTTCAATGACCTCAGCCCGTCCAAAGGTTGCGGTCTCGGCGGTTAACCCGCTCGGCGAGACAAGGTCTGTGAACAGGGGCTCTTGATCGGGGACGGTCACCTGGTTGGTGCGGTTGAGTGCCGCGTCGATCGCCGCGGGAGTGAGCCCAACCTGAAGGGCCCGGTCTTGCCATTCGGCCATCAGATCAGCAATCGGCCGTTCCTGTTTGAGGCTGCGGGTGACAAGAGCGATGGTCTCGTTGTTGGCGGGTGTGTCGTCGATGCCGTGCCCCTCACGCCAAGCGTCGATCTGCTTGCGGCGCCGGGAAAAGGTCATGATCTGGTCCCGGGTGAAACCTTCCACATCCGCCATCCCGTTCTCGACAGGTTGCCAGCGGACCCCGAGACGCTCGGTCAACCGACTCCGGAGCTCAGCCTCATGGATATAGCCGGCAGCGAGTTTGTGCCGATACAGCAACCGTCCATCCAGAGTCCGCCACGCCCTGTCGACGCCTTTGACCCGGTTGCCCACCACCACATGAGAATGGAGTTGGGGATCGTCGGCTCGGCTGGTGAACTCGGTGAACCAGGCCGCCACATATCCGGCGGATTGGATCGGCCACGTCTCCACCCGGTAGCGAGCAATACCGGCTTCGTCCAACAGCGGATTCCCTTCGTCGTCGAGGATGGGAATGCGGGTCGCTCCCCGAGTCGACGATGCCACCGATTCGAGATAGACAAGCGCCTCGTTGGTGGCTTCTTCGAACGCCTCCAGGACCTGTCGACGTACGGTTGGCCCGCCCAGCGCCCACAGCAAAGAAACGGACTTGTCGGCCGAGAAGGTCAAATCCCACGCTGCCACCCCGCCCTTCCGTAGGCGACGGCCGAGCTGTTCACCGGTCGCCGGATGTTGCCCGTCGAAGAGTCGAACCAAACCTTCGGCAGACACTCGACCCTGCAGCCCGGCTTCAGCGGCGCCATTCCCATGCCATGACCCGGTGGCGGTCCCGCCACGCAAGTAGTAGTCCTCACGGGGTGTGACCTCCCCCAGCTTCTGGAGGTAATAGTCCTTACGAGCTTTCGCCAAGCTCAGCATCCGAACCCGCGCTCCCTGCCTACGTAGGCAGGGGTGGCAACTTGTTGCATGTGCGTGTGGGTTCCTGGGCAGTCGGTTGAGAGGCGGCCAAGGCGACTTGGATTCGCGATGAGTAGGACGGGATGGCTGACTGGTCGGTTCGGCATGGCGTCTCCGGTCGAAGTCGATCTGTGGTGGTGATCGTGCGAGGAGACCCTTTCGGCGCGGTGTCAGCCGGCGACTCTTTCCGCTGAGGGAGGCTCGCGTTCTTCAGCAGTTCAGGCAGCAGCGCTGGGGGCCACGGCTTGATGCCAGGACAGGGGGACGGCGCCAAAATGGTCATCGCCTGAAAGGGTGTTTGGCAGTCTCCTAACAGGCCTCATGGGCACTCTCCGGGGATGGAACAACCAGCCAAACCTCACGCTGAGGGTGAGCAGCAGGAAGCGGTCGAGCGGCTCCACGATCAGCTGCGGCAGTCGGTCGCTGCCCTGGTCACGTCCAAGGACTGGCAACAGGCCTTGGAAGTTGCGGTCCGCTTCCGCAACTATTCGTTTGCTAACACTCAGCTGATTGCGGCTCAGGCCGCGGCGCAGGGATTCACCCCTACCCGGGTAACGGGATACCGCACTTGGAGGGATCTCGACCGCCAGGTCCGCCGAGGTGAACGGGGCCTGGCCATCCTGGCCCCGATCGTCCGCAACGTCGCCGGCGACGACGGATCCGAAGAGAAGCGGAAGGTGGTGGGTTTCCGGCCGGTGCATGTGTTCGATATCAG
>CAZRID010000105.1:0-9229 GCA_964600055.1 uncultured Acidimicrobiaceae bacterium | reverse complement strand
TCATCGCACACCCGTCAAGGATGTCCCCGGTCTGGACACCTGCGGGGGGAGAAACGGCTCGTTTCCTCCCCCGCAGGGGGAACTCCTCGCCACGCGGGGCCAAGACCCCCTTCGGGGTACTCCCCCCTGGTCGTGTTTCCTCCCCCGAAGCGAAGGGGGAGGTGGCCCGTCAGGGCCGGAGGGGGATCTGTACCCACTACTCTCCCGTCTTTCCCCGTGCATGGCCTTGGAGGAGGTCCAGATGAAGAGATACATCGCCCTGATCGCAGTCCTCGTCTTGGTATTGGCCGCCTGCGCCACGGAGGGTGGCAGTGACGGCACCAGCGCGTCCTGTGAGAAAGCGGACCTGAACCTCGTCCAGGAAGGCGTCCTCACCATCGGCACCGACGAGCCGTCGTTCCCACCGTGGTTCGACTTCGACGGTGGCCCCTCCACCGGAACCGGCTTCGAGAGCGCCGTTGCCTACGCAGTGGCCGACGAGCTCGAGTTCACCGCCGAGGAAGTGACCTGGGTGGTCGTTCCCTTCAACAACTCATTCGCACCCGGCGAGAAGGACTTCGACTTCGACATCAACCAGATCTCGATCAGCGAGGAGCGTGAGGAGGCGGTCGACTTCTCCGATGGCTACTACAACGTGAACCAGGCCCTGCTCGGGTTCTCCGACTCCGAGATCGCCTCGGCGACCACGATCGATGACCTCAAGGCATTCCGCCTTGGGGCCCAGGTGGGCACCACCAGTCTCGATTTCATCACCGACGTCATCCAGCCCGAGACCGAGCCTTTGGTCTACGACACCAACGCCGACGCTAAGGCCGCCTTCGACGCCGGCCAACTCGATGGTCTGATACTCGACCTGCCCACGGCATTCTTCATCTCCGCGACGGAGATCGAGGGTTCGGCGGTCATCGCCCAGTTCCCATCGAGTGGCGAGCCAGAGCAGTTCGGGATGCTTTTCGAGGAGGGCAACCCGTTGCGTGACTGTGTCAACGTCGCACTGTCCAACGTCGATCTCGATGCGATCCAGCAGGAGTGGCTCTCCGACGTGGTCGAGGCTCCTGTCATCGAAACCAACTGACCACCGCTGAATGACTGACGCCGAGGCGCCGCGCCACAGCCCGGGCATGTCCCCGGGCCGGGCGCGGCGTCTCGGCTACCACAAACACCAACGCCGCAGATCCCTGCTGATCGGTGCCGCCAGCACGATCGTCGTGTTCGGCGTGGTGGCCTTGGTGGTGGTCAACTCTTCGGGGTGGCCGGCGGTGAAGGAGTCGTTCTTCAGCTGGGACGACTTCAAGGCGTCATTCCCCGACATCCTCAACGGCTTCAAACGCAATGTTCGGATCTTCCTCATCGCCGAGGTTTTCATCCTGATCGTGGCCCTGATCCTGGCGGTGATTCGGAGCAGCCGGTCCCCGTTGTTGACCCCTCTCAGGTTGGCCGCCACGGCATATGTCGACCTGATCCGGGGCATCCCGACCATCATCCTGCTCTTCCTGCTCGGTTTCGGGGTCCCGGCTCTGCGATTGCAGGGAGTGCCCAACAGCCAGGAGTTCTGGGCAATCACGACACTCGTCATCTCCTATTCGGCCTATGTGGCCGAGGTCTACCGGGCCGGGATCGACTCGGTCCACGAGAGCCAGACCGCCGCCGCCCGCTCCCTCGGTCTCAGCTCCGTTCAGAGCATGCGATGGGTCGTGCTGCCCCAGGCGGTGCGCAGGGTGATCCCACCCTTGCTCAATGACTTCGTCGCCCTTCAGAAGGACTCGGCCCTGCTTGCTCTGCTCGGTGTTCAGGAAGCATTCCGCAGGGCACAGATCTATGTGGCCGGGACTTTCAACTTCACTGCCTATCTGGCCGCAGCACTGTTGTTCCTCCTGCTCACCGTTCCCCTGGCCCGGTACACCGACTATCTGATCCGTCGCCAGAGGGCCCGAGTCGGTGGGAGCAGTCTGTGAGCGAGCGTCTCCTCGAAGTGCGCGGGATCTGGAAGGAGTTCGGCGACCTGACGGTGCTGGCAGACGTCAGCCTCGACCTCGGCACCCACGAGGTGATGGCCATCGTCGGGCCGTCAGGCTCCGGGAAATCCACTCTTCTTCGATGCATCAACCTCCTCGAGCCGATCGACGATGGGGAGATAATCCTCAACGGAGAGGACATCTCTGCTCCCGAATTCGACGCCGACGCGGTCAGACGTCGGATCGGGATCGTGTTCCAGTCGTTCAACCTGTTCCCGCACCTGTCGGTCCTGGACAACATCACCCTTGCCCCCAACAAGGTGCTCAAGATGTCGATCGAGGAGGCCCAGGTCACTGCTCAGAAGCTGTTGACCCGTTTCGACCTGGCCGACAAGCGAGACGAGTACCCGGATCGCCTCTCCGGTGGCCAGCAACAGAGAGCCGCGATCATCCGCGCCCTGGCCATGAACCCGGATCTGATCCTGCTCGACGAGCCCACGTCGGCGCTGGATCCTGAGTTGGTGGGGGAGGTGTTGGAGGTCATCGAGACCCTTGCCAACGACGGGATGACAATGATCGTCGTCTCCCATGAGCTGGCCTTTGCCCGGGAGGTCGCCGACCGTGTCCTGTTCATGGACGAGGGCCGGGTGGTCGAGCAAGGCACTCCCGAACAGGTTTTGTCCAACCCGACGACGGAGCGTGCCCAGCGCTTCCTGCGTCTCATGAGCGCTCCATAAGCGGCCTGGTTTCACCGACCCCCTCCGGCCTCCCGGGCTAGGGTCGATTGTTAGCAACACGCCCGCCTTGGCGCTCGTGAAGCGATTTACGGAGGAAGAAAATGAAAGCAAGCAAGCTATTGGCGGCGCTGGCCGCCCTGATGCTGGTGCTCGTCGCCTGTACCGAGGCGGCCGACACCACAACGACCAGCGGTGCCGCGCCTGAGACCACCGAAGGCGGCGGCGGGGAGACAACAACGACCGGTGCAGACGGGGACACCACCACAACGGCCGGGGAAGAGCCTGCCGGCGACGGGCTTCTGGCCGAAGTGCAGAGCCGGGGCAGCCTTCTTTGCGGCGTCAACAATGCCGTGCCCGGGTTCGGGTTCGTCGACGAGGCAGGGGAACATGTCGGATTCGATATCGACTTCTGCCGCGCTATCGCCGCCGGAGTTCTCGATGATCCCGCGGCTGTGGAGTTCGTCGACCTGACAACCGAGACGAGATTCACCGCCCTGCAGTCCGGTGAGGTCGACGTCCTGGTGCGGAACACGACCTACACCTCGAGCCGGGACGGGGGTTTGGCAGCCACCTTCCTGACCACCACGTTCTACGACGGCCAGGGGATGATGGTTGCCGCCGACGGTGGATTCACCACGATCGACGACATGACCGACACCACCATCTGCGTGTTGTCGGGGACAACCACGGAGTTGAACCTGACCACGAGGATGGCCGGAATCAACTACACCCCGCTCACCTTCGACGAGAACCCGCAGATACAGGCGGCCTTCATCGAGGGTCAGTGCGATGGTTGGACCTCGGACAAGTCCCAGCTCGCTGGTGTCCGGTCGGCGTGGCCCGAGGACCAGGGTGGCCCCGAGGCTCTTGTGATCCTCGAGGAGACTTTCTCCAAGGAACCGCTAGGCCCGGCTGTGCTCGACGGTGACTCGCAGTGGGCTCAAGTGGTCGACTGGATCGTCCTCGCCACCATCCAGGCCGAGGAATTCGGCATCGATTCCACCAACGTGGGGACATTCGCCGACAGCGAGGATGCGGGGATCAGGAACTTCCTGGGACTCGAAGTTGAGACGGACGCGGGCACGGCACCGTTCGACCCGGGTCTCGGTCTGCCGACCGACTACGCGGCAAAGGTGATCGCCGCTGTAGGCAACTACGGCGAGATCTACGACCGCAACGTTGGTCCGGGTACGCCACTGGATCTGCCGCGGTTGCTCAATGCCCTGTGGACCGACGGCGGCCTGCTCTATGCACCGCCTTATCGCTGATAGATGACCGAATCGGGGGTGGCCTTGCGTCCGCAGGATGGCGGGCCATCCCCTATGACCCGGCGGTGATCAATTGACGGTGGTGGAGGAGACCCGGCGAGCGCGGCCGCCTTTGTGGCGTGACCTGCGCGTGTTGCGTGTGGTGGCCCAGGTCCTGGCGATTGTTGGAGTCGGCATCGCGGCCTATGTCCTGTGGTACAACCTGACCAACAACCTTCGCGCCGCCGGGCTCCCCACCGATTTCGACTTCCTCACCCAGCCTCTCGGGGTCGATATCCCCGGATCTGATCTGAGCCCGGGAGCTCCCATCTGGCGCGGTCTGCTCGTCGGACTCAAGAACACACTCGCCTTGGTCGTGGTGGGAATTCCCCTTGTCACTGTCATCGGTGTCGTGGTCGGCATCGCCCGTCTCTCCACGAACTGGCTGGTTGCCAAGGCCGCCGGGCTCTACGTGGAGGTGCTGCGCAACATCCCCCCGCTGCTCATCATCTTCTTCGTTTTCAACGCGGTGATCCTGCGCTTCCCCGTTCTCCAGGAGTCGATCAACATCTCCGATCTCGTAATCATCAACAACCGCTACCTCGCGGTGGTCGGATTCACCGCCCAGCCCAACTTCGGCCCCTTCCTGTTGATCCTGGCGGTCGCCCTGCTCCTCGCCGCCGCTGTCTGGTGGTGGCGAACCCGTCGATCTGAGCGGACAGGTGAGCCACACCATCGATTCCTCTGGTCTCTCGGCGTCTTCGTGGCAGTTGCGACCGTCGCTTTCGTGGCGCTCGGAGGCCCCATCGGGCTGTCCCGACCGGTGCTCGACGGTCGGGCGCTCGAGGGCGGATACGTCGGTCTGGCGTCTTACTTCGCCGTGCTCATGGCCTTGGTCCTCTACACCGCCTCGCATGTGGCCGAGATCGTCAGGGGGAGCATCCTCGCAGTTCCGAAGGGCCAGACCGAGGCGTCCAACGCCCTCGCCCTCACCTCGTTCCAGCGGCTACGTCACGTGGTGCTGCCCCAGGCGATGCGTATTGCCATCCCACCCGTCATCAGCCAGTACCTCAACTTCACCAAGAACACCTCTCTGGCCATTGCCATCGGATACGCCGAAATCACGAGGATCACGTTCCAGACGATCGGCAATGGTCAGCCGGCGCCGCAGATGATCGCCATCCTCATGGCGCTCTACCTGGTGTTCTCCCTCATCATCTCGTTGATAGTCAATGTGGTGAACCGACGTCTGCAACTGGTGACGAGATGACGATCGAGGCGCCCGTCTTCGACGAGACGCAGGTCGAGGTGGAGCCGGCCCGGGGCCCATGGGACTGGGTCATGAAGAACCTGTTCAACACCTGGTACAACACGCTGCTCACCCTGGTTCTCGGGGGGGTCTTCGTCTGGGTGTTGGTGACCCTGGTCGGTGGCCTGCTCGGCGCCGACTTCGAGATCATCAGGGTCAACCTCGAGTTCTTCATGCTCGGGCAATTCCCCGATGATCAGCTATGGCGGCCCTGGGTGGCGACATTTCTGATCGCGGCCCTGATCGGCCTCATGGCCGGGTCCATCGCCGCCGGAGCACGGGACCGGGCGGTCGAGGCCGGCCTCCCCTTCACCGCGACCACGTTTCGCCAGATACTCCTCCGCTTCTGGCCGCTGATCGCTCTGGTGATCATCATCCTGGCCTTCACGACCACGGTCACACCGGCATTGCTCAGTGTGGGGGCCGCATCGCTCGGCGTCGGGTCCTACTACCTGGGCCGGGCGCTTCCTCGCGGGATGAGACGTTTTGGTTGGTTGTTGGTGATCCTGCTCATCACCGGGGCCTATCTGACGCTGGCCGGATTCGGTGGGCTGGGATGGGAGGACTGGGGTGGGCTCCAGCTCAATCTCTTCCTCACCGCCGCCGGCATCATGTTCGCCTTCCCACTCGGGCTACTCCTCGCCTTGGGGCGACGCTCGTCGCTACCCGTGGTGAGGACGATCTCGGTCACCTACATCGAGTTCGTCCGTGGCGTGCCACTGATCACCCTCCTCCTCGCCGGCGCCTTCGCTCTCGGCTTCCTGCTCCCCAGGGACTTGAGACCCGGCTTCGTCACTCGGATGCTCATAGCCATCGTTCTGTTCGAGGCTGCCTACATCGCCGAGGTGGTCCGCGGCGGTCTCCAAGCAGTCCCCCGTGGTCAGGTGGAGGCGGGCCAGGCGGTGGGTCTACCGACATGGACGACGATGCGGCTCGTCGTGCTGCCCCAGGCACTGCGGGCAACGATCCCGGCCATGGTGGGCCAGTTCATCAGTCTGTTCAAGGACACCACGTTGGTGTCGATCCTCGGTGTCGCTGAGCTCCTGGACACAACCTTCATCGTCAACTCGCAGCCTGAGTTCCTGGGTCAGGGGCTCTTCGTCGTGACCCTGGCCTTCGCCGGGCTGGTGTTCTGGGTGGGCTCGTACACGATGTCACGAGAGTCGAGGAGACTGGAGCGGAAGTTGGGAGTGGGTGAGCGATGACACAGAAGTCTGTCTATTCGGATGCGACCCGAGCCACGGGTGAGGCAATCATCGAGCTGGATGGTGTCGACAAGTTCTTCGGTGACTTCCAGGCCTTGAAAGACATAAACATGGTTGTCGGCCGTCAGGAAGTGGTGGTCGTCATCGGCCCCTCGGGAGGCGGCAAGTCAACCCTCATCCGATGCATAAACCGGCTCGAGAAGCACGACCGGGGCCGGATCGTCGTCGATGGAATCGAGCTCTCCGACGACGTACGCAACATCCAGGAGGTGCGGCGAGAGACTGGGATGGTGTTCCAACAGTTCAACCTGTTTCCCCATCTCATGGTGCTCGACAATGTCACCCTCGCTCCGCGACAGGTGCGCAACCTGCCGAAGAAAGAGGCAGAGGAGCTGGCGATGAAACAGCTGACCAGAGTCAAGATCCCGGAGCAGGCGCGAAAGTTCCCCGGTCAGCTCTCCGGAGGCCAACAACAACGGGTCGCCATCGCCCGTGCACTGGCCATGCAGCCCAAGGTGATGCTCTTCGACGAGCCCACGTCGGCCCTGGACCCGGAGATGATCAAAGAAGTGCTCGACGTGATGGTCGAACTGGCCGAGGGCGGGATGACGATGATCGTGGTCACCCACGAGATGGGGTTTGCTCGGGCGGTGGCCAACCGGGTGGTGTTCATGGCCGAAGGCGAGATCGTCGAGGTGGGCACCCCGGAGCATTTCTTCACCGATCCCCAGGAAGACCGAACCAAGCTGTTCCTGAGTCAAATTCTCTAACGGCTACGCCGCCAGAGAATCCGTTTTACGTCTTACGTTCTACGTTCTTGCGTACAACGTAAAACGTAGAACGTATAACCGGGCCGAAGGCCTTTAGCCTTCGGCCCTCTTGTCTCGCACATTCCGTTTTCTCGTGATTCTCATCGGTGGTGTCGTCGCCGGTGCCGCCGCTTTCGCTATTTGGGGACTGGCGAGAGCGGATCCGGGGCCGACGTCTACAACCGAGGCCCTTGCTCTCGAGGTGACCACCTCCACCTCTCTGAGCCCGACCTCCGAAGGTTCCTCCACGACCTCGTCCAGCACGACGACCACTCAAGCCGAAAAGGGCCATTTGGTCATCCAGGGCACCGGGGACGTGGCCGTGGACCCTGATTACATCCCCACATTGGCCGTGCAGGGTTGGGATCATGCCTGGTCGGGTCTCGACGGCCTGTTTCTGGAGGACGACCTGACGGTGATCAATCTCGAATGTGTGCCGTCCGACATCGGCTCGCCGCTCGACAAGGCGTTCGTCTTCCGATGTCCCACCGAGACCCTCCCCTCGATGAAAGCGGGCGGCGTCGACGTCGCCAACCTCGGTAACAACCACTCCGGCGATTTCGGGCATGACGCACTCGTGGATGGTCGTGACAACCTGATTGCAGCGGGGATTGGGGCGGTGGGAGCGGGTCGGAACGTGGACGAGGCAGGCGAGCCCGCCATGTTCGAGGTCAATGGATGGAAGGTTGCTGTCATCGGGTTTGGCGGTGTGGCTCCCAGCGACTCGTGGTACGCCACGGCAGACTCGCCGGGGATGAGGAGTGGCGACGACACGCTTTCGATGGTCGCGGCGGTCGAAGCGGCCGCGGACGTAGCGGATCTGGTGGTGGTCACGGTCCATTGGGGGATGGAGCTCGACACCACTCCACGCCAGGACGACATCGAACGGGCCGACGCCATGATCGCTGCGGGGGCCGACATCATCTTCGGCCATCACCCTCATCGGATGCAGCCGTTGGAGATGGTCGACGGAGCCGCCGTCTTCTGGTCGCTGGGCAACTTCGTGTGGCCGCACAACTCGGTCGCCAGCGCGACCACAGCCGTGGCGAGGGCGGTGGTGGCCCCTGATGGGACCATCGAAGCCTGCTTGATACCGGCATACATCGAGACGCACGGCCATCCTGTGCTCACCGGTGAGGCGCCATGTGCCCCACCGCCCTAGGAGGATGTTGTTTTGAACGAAAGAGCCGGTCAGGTTCTGACGATTCTCGCCGCCGGCTTCGTGCTCGGTCTTGCAGTGTTCTTGATCACTCGCGGCGGCGACTCCCCGGACCCGGCCGAAGCCGCCTTGACTGCCACGACGGTCAGTTCGACGACGCAGCCCGATGGCGACCCGGTACCGGAGCGCTCGACCACCACCACTCCGGCCACGACGACCACCCTCCCGCCCCAAGACCGGGAGCCGGGGACGGTGCCCGGCTTCACCGTCGGACGACCATGGGGCACCACTGTCGGGATGACCATGTTCCGCGGAAATCCGACTCGTACCTTCTACGGAATGGGCCCGGTTCCCGATTCGCCGACGGTCGACTGGCGCTACCCGGATGCCCAGATGTGCAGCCCATCCTCGGAGGGTGGGGAGACGAGGATCTGGTGTGGGATGGGGTGGACCGGTCAGCCCGTGGTTTGGGAGCGACCCGACGGGGTGACCGAGCTGATCTTCGGCGCCTACGACTCCGCGGTGCACTTCGTCGACGCGACCACCGGAGCGGACCTCCGACCCGAGTTTCAGACCGGAGACATCATCAAGGGGTCGGTGACCCTCGACCCCGATGGCTATCCACTGCTCTATTTCGGGTCCCGCGACAACCAGCTTCGGATCCTTGCCCTGGATCGGGAGGAGCCCACCCTCCTCTGGTCGATGGATGCCACCGAGGTCAACGGGATCTGGAACAACGACTGGGACTCGAACCCGGCCATCGTCGACGACATCATGTATGAGGGTGGGGAGAACGGCTGGTTCTTCG
>CAZRID010000104.1:0-9268 GCA_964600055.1 uncultured Acidimicrobiaceae bacterium | reverse complement strand
CTCTTCCTCAACAACTCGCTCCGCACCCGAACCTCGTTCGATGTCGGCGCCCAACAGCTTGGCGGCCACGCCGTCGTCCTCTCCCCCTCCGGTGGGATGTGGCCTCTCGAGTTCGAGGAGGGCGCGGTGATGCTCGGTGACGCCGAGGAGCACGTGAAGGAGGCGGCGAAGGTCCTGTCTCGGTACTGCGATCTGATCGGCATCCGCGCCTTCCCCAAGTTCGAGAATTGGGAGGAAGACCGGAAGGACAAAATCCTTCAAGCCTTCGCCACCCATGCAGATGTACCGGTGATCAACATGGAAACGATCACCCACCCCTGCCAGGAGCTGGCCCACATCATGGCCCTCCAGGAGAGACTCGGCTCCCTCGACGGCAAGCGGTATGTCCTGACCTGGAGCTATCACCCCAAGCCTCTCAATACTGCAGTTGCCAATTCCGCCCTCGTGATCGCGGCCAAGTTCGGGATGGACGTGACGCTGCTTTGCCCCACCGAGGACTACGTCCTCGACGACCGCTACATCAACGTAGCCACCCGGGACGCCGGGGCCAACGGTCGAAGCCTCACGATCACCCACGACATCGAGACCGCGTATGACGGAGCCGACATCGTCTACGCCAAGAGCTGGGGCGCCCTCCCCTTCTTTGGGCGGTGGGACGAGGAAAAGCCACTCCGCGACAAGTACCAGCACTTCATCGTCGACGGGCAGAAAATGGCCCTTACCAACGATGCCCTGATCAGTCACTGCCTCCCCATGCGGCGCAACGTGATCATGACCGACGATGTGTTCGACGGTCCTCGTTGCTTTGCCTATGACGAGGCGGAGAACCGTCTCCATGTGCAGAAGGCGATCATGGCCACCCTGGTGGATCAGCAATGAACCAGGGCCGGATACCGACCACGCCCAACCGGGATGTACGCCAGACGATCGTCCATCTCCTGTCCAACATGAGCGACGGCAAGGAGATCCGCTCGTATTTGCAACGGTTCTCCGAGGTCGACCGCTCACGATTCGCGGTGATCAAGGTCGGAGGCGCAATCCTTCGGGATCAACTCGACGAGACGGCCGCGGCACTCGCATTTCTGCACACGGTGGGGCTGACCCCGATCGTGATCCACGGTGGCGGGCCGCAACTCGACGACGCGCTGGCGGAGCGGAACATCGATACCAGGAAGGTCGACGGGCTCCGGGTCACTGACCCTGAGGTCCTGGACGCAGCCAGAGATACCTTCATCGAGCAGAACATCCTCCTCGTCGAGGCCATCCGGGAGCAGGGTGTGTCCGCCCACGGGCTCACTGCCGGTGCTTTCGAGGCCGACTACGTGGACAAGGAGAAGTACGGGCTGGTGGGCGAGCCGACCGAGGTACATCTCGCCCTGATCCGTTCCATCGTCGACTCCGGCGCCATCCCGATCCTCACCTGTCTCGGTGTGGCTCCCGGGGGCCAGATCGTCAACATGAACGCCGATTCCGCCACCCGGGCCCTGGTCCATGCCGTGCAGCCGATGAAGATCATCTTCCTCGCCGGCGTCGGCGGCCTCCTCGGCGAGGACGACAGGCCGATCGAGTCGATCAACCTCGCTTCCGACTACGACCACCTGCTGGCCCAGGATTGGGTCCATTCGGGGATGAAACTCAAGCTCGTCGAGATCAAGCGCCTCCTCGACGACACACCTCTGTCGACCTCGGTCTCGATCACCACGCCTTCGGGGCTGGTCAAAGAGCTGTTCACCCACGGCGGGTCGGGCACCCTGGTGCGCAGGGGTGAGTTGATCAATCGGGAGACCGTCAAGGATTCGATCGACCAAGGGCAGATCGCCAAGTTGGTCGAGGAGGCATTTGGACGCTCGCTGAATTCGCACTGGTGGGACGAATTGGACCTCGACACCGCCTACCTCTCCGAGAGTCTTCGGGCGGGGGCGCTGGTAGCCCGGATCGACGACTTCGCCTATCTGGACAAGTTCGCCATCCTCGAGGACGCCCGCGGTGAGGGGCTGGCCAGGACGGTGTGGGCTCGTGTCGTTGCGGACTACCCCGTCTTCTACTGGCGCTCCCGGACCGAGAACGGGTTCAACTCCTTTTATGCGGAGGAGGCCGACGGCTCGGCCAAACGTGGTCTGTGGACGATTTACTGGAAGGGTGAGACCGACTTCACCCGGATCGCCCCGCGAGTGGAGACAATCGCTGCCCTTCCCACCGCTTTCGTCGGATTTGACGATGAATAGGCGCTTCTCAGTGGGAATCGTCGGGGCCCGCGGTCACACCGGGGCGGAGTTGGTCCGGCTGATACTGGGCCATTCGTCACTCGACCTGGTCTTCGCCGGTTCCCGCGAGCTCGCCGGCCAACCCGTGCCCGGCCTGGAGGATCTGACCTTCGAATCGATCGAGCCCGATGATCTCGTCACCAGGGACTTCGACGCTGTCTTTCTCGCCTTGCCCGACGGGGCGGGCGACCCGTATGTGGGGACGATCGACGACAAGGTTGTCATCGTCGACATCTCGGCCGATCATCGTTTCGACGACACCTGGCAATACGGGCTTCCCGAATTGTTTCGGGAGAAGCTGAAGGGAGCACGCCGGATCGCCAATCCGGGCTGTTACGCCACAGCCACCCAGATTGCCCTGGCCCCGTTGCTCGATTCAGTCTCCGGGGTTCCCGCAGTATTCGGTGTCTCCGGCTACTCCGGGGCGGGATCCACCCCCGGCTCCCGCAACGACCCAGAGCGGCTGGCCGACAACCTGATGCCCTACAAGCTGGTGGGGCACAACCACGAACGCGAAGCCATCCGTCATCTCGGGCTCCAGGTCCGGTTCATCCCCCATGTCCACCCCGCGTTCCGTGGGCTCCTGGTCACTGCCCATGTGCCTCTGGACCACGGCATGAGCTCTGATGAGGTCAGGGCACGGTTCGGGCACCAGTACGGCGATGAGCCGTTGATCGAGATCCGGGACAAGATCCCGGAGCTCAAAGACGGCACCGGGCACCTCGGTGTCATCGTCGGAGGTTTCGATGTCAGCGCCGACGGTCTCAATGCGGTCGTGGTCGCCGCCGAGGACAACCTGCTCAAAGGAGCCGCGGTGCAGGCGATCCAAAATCTCAACCTGGCCTTGGGGCTCCCCGAGTTCGAGGGTCTCGTCGACTGATCGAAACCCTTGAAGCCTGGCCCGGGGTCGGGCCAGGTGATGATGATGACCGCCCCCGAGTCACGACGGCACGAGCTGTACAATGGCCTCACTGACATTCTCGGCGTCGAACTGGCTGACACACTCATGTCCTATCTCCCGACAACCCCGGTCACGGCCCTGGTCACCAGGGACGAATTCCAGACTGAGATGCGCTCGGTTAAGGACGAGATCCGTCAACTCTCACAGCGCGTCGACCGGCTCCAGCTCACCCTCATCGCCGGATTCATGTCGATGGTCGTGGCTCTGATCGTGGTCGGCTTCTTCGGCTGACCACATTGACTTAGCGGGCCCCTGTGCATATCTTTCCGCTGTGTCTCGAATGATGATGTGCGCGTGTCTCTGTGAGAGCTCTCGGGCGGGCAGCTCGGGCGCCGACGCCGCACACCGTCAGCGCACCTAACGACGCCACCACCCGAGAGCGAACCTCCTTCCCGGCGTCTCGACTCATTTCTGATCTCAAGGAGCAATTGACACATGACTTACGCCAATCCCAGCGCACTCGTCTCCACCGACTGGCTGAAAGAGAACCTCAACGACCCCAACATCCGGGTCATCGAGGTCGACGAGGACGCCACCGTCTACGACAAGGACCACATCCCGGGCGCCATCGCCTGGAGCTGGTCCGACGACCTGCATCACCCCATCCGCCGCGACTATCTGGACCAGGACGGCTTCAACAATCTGCTTTCCGCCGCAGGGGTCGGGCCTGACACAACCGTGATCCTCTACGGAGGGAACAACAACTGGTTCGCTGCCTATGCCTACTGGTTGCTGAAGTACCGGGGCTTCGACAACGTGAAGCTGTTGGATGGGGGCCGGAAGAAGTGGCAGATCGAGTCCCTCCCCCTCGACCCCGACACGCCGTCCATCACGCCAACCGACTTCTCGATCGGCGGTGACGAGCGACCCGAGATCCGGTCCTTCCGAGACGATGTTCTGGCCGTCCTGGGCGCCGCAACCCTGATCGATGTCCGCTCGCCGGAGGAGTTCAGTGGCGAGAAGATCGCCCCAGACCATCTTCCCCAGGAGCAGCCCTATGTCGCCGGTCATGTGCCCGGAGCGAAGAACATCCCCTGGGGCAAAGCCGCCAACGAGGACGGGACGTTCAAGTCTGCGGACGAGCTGAAGGAGCTCTACGAGGGTGCCGGTGTCACCGGTGGTGAGATCATCGCCTACTGCCGCATCGGCGAGCGCTCGTCGCACACGTGGTTCGTCCTAACCGAGCTTCTCGGACACAGCGACGTCAAGAACTACGACGGTTCGTGGACCGAATACGGCTCCCTGGTCAACGTTCCGGTGGAGCGGGGCTGAACACCAACCGTCGGTCGGGGCCTCTGCTCAGGTGAGCGGGAACGGCGACTGAAGCCACCAGGGGACAGGTGAGAGCTCGATCCTGGTCACCCACTTCACCCACCAGAAGCCCCGTCTCGCCGGTGCCACGATCCGGGCCGGGAACCCATGACCCGGGCTCAACGGCTCACCGCCGAGCCGGGTGACAATCCAAGTGCTCTCCAGATCGTGCAGCGGGAACCTTCGGGCGTAGCCGGTCTGAGACCAGGCGACGAAGCTGCGATTGCCGGTCGGATCGATGAGCCGGTCCAGTCTCACTCCGGACCACTCCTGCTCCGAGTACCAGCCACCGGTGCAGTCGAGGATTGCGGGGAAGGTGTCCTGGGGCATCGCCTCCACCTGGGCCAGGCTCAACCGGGTGCCGCCGATGTCGACTGTCCACCCGTCGGCCTCGATCCGGGGCACCTGGTCGTCGAGCCAGGAAGTGGTGGGCAGAGCGGTCGGGTCATGGGACCCGCGCCGGTGCATCCCGGTGAAACGCCGCTCGCTCCCCGGTGCCTCCAGTGCCTGGAGAGTCCCCTCCCAGGCGAGCCAAACCGCGGCTGCGGTGGCGGCCAGGGCGGAGGAGCGGAGGAACGCCCGGCGATCGAGGTCGAAATGGCGTGGCTTGACCGGGTGCCTCCGGAAGTGGTCGATTGTCAAACCCAAGGCCAGCACCGCCCCGCCGACATGGATCTGCATCACGGTGAGCGGGCCGATGCGCGAGATCTCGCCGTGGGAGTGAATCAGGCCCGAGGCCAGGGTGATGAGGACCACCGTGAGCAGGACCAGGGAGAACGCCCGCCCCGGCCGCTTCTTCTTCAGACCGCGACGCACCACGGTGCTCTTCCACGGGGCGAGGAGGAAGATCCCGAGGGCAACAGCTCCATGGATGACGGCGGTGTCGAGTGGCCAGTCGAGACCGATCGCCTGACTGGCCAGACCCGAGATCACGGCGGTCACCAGCAGAACTGCCAGCGCCAGATTGGTCCTACGTCCCAAATTGCTCCGTGGAGTCAGTCATAACGCCTGTTATACTGCCTGTTATAGAAAATGGCAACCACCAGACATCGCACGGACCCGGTTCGGGCTGACCTGATCGAGGCCGGAATCAGGCTGCTCGCCGATCAAGGGGCGGACGCGCTGGTTATGCGTCGGGTCGCAGCGGCCGCCGACGTGTCCACCATGTGTGTCTACTCACGCTTCGGGGACAAGGCCGGTCTTCTCAACGCGGTCTACCTTTCCGGCTTTGAGCGATTGGAGTCGGCGATGACGGCTGCCAACACAGCGCTCGACCCATTGACCCGGGCAATCGACCTGGCACTCGCCTACCGCAGCTTCGCATTGGCCAACCCCGCCTTGTACTCGTTGATGTTCGAGCGGATGATTGGCTTCGACCCGCCCGTCGAGCTTCGAGCGAGCGCATTGGGCGCGACCTTCTCGCTCGTCGAGTCCGCCATGACCGAGGCCGCCGAGAGCGGCGTCATCGAAGTGGCCAACCCGCTGACCGCGGCATACCTGATTTGGACCACAGCTCATGGTGCGGTGAGTCTGGAGCTGATCCACGCCGGACGGACGCCGCTCCCCGGTTGGTTCATCGACTCCCGAGAGGCAGGCGAGAGCGTCTTCCGCCAGGTCCTCGAGACCACGCTCCGGGGCATGGCGCCAACGGGACACCCAATCGACAGGACCTGACCGGATAACGTCCGGTCGATGGCGTTCACCGCAGTCGAGCTCATCGAGGCCAAACGCGATGGCGAAGCCCTCTCCCCCGAGGCGATCGAGTGGCTGATCAGCGCCTACACCGACGGGACCGTCACCGATTATCAGATGTCGGCAATGGCCATGGCGGTCTTCCTCAACGGTCTCGATTCGGAGGAGCTCGCCGCCTGGACCACGGCCATGCTCCACTCAGGAGAAGTCCTCGACTTCAGTGACATCCCTATGGCCAAGGTCGACAAACACTCCACCGGTGGCGTCGGGGACAAGATCTCGATCCCACTCGCCCCTCTGGTCGCCTCGGTCGGAGTGGTTGTTCCCATGATGTCGGGCCGGGGTCTGGGCCACACCGGTGGCACGCTGGACAAGCTGGAGACAATCCCCGGGTTCACCACGGGTCTTGACCCTGATCGCTTCCACGAAATATTGGCGGCCCACGGTCTGGTCCTTGCCGGGCAGTCCGAGACTCTGGTCCCCGCTGATCGCAAGCTCTACGCCCTGCGCGACGCGACGGGCACTGTGCCCTCGCTTCCGCTGATCGCCTCTTCGATCATGTCAAAGAAACTGGCAGAAGGGCTCGACGGGCTGCTCCTCGATGTCAAGACCGGATCCGGTGCCTTCATGCAGACTCTCGACGGCTCCCGTGAGCTGGCCCGAACCATGGTGGGCATCGGCGCCCGACACGGCCTGAGAACCGTTGCCTTGATCACCTGGATGGGTCAACCCCTGGGGCGGGAGGTCGGCAATGCCAACGAGATGCGGGAGTCGATCGATGTTCTCCGTGGGGAAGGGCCCGAAGATGTGACCGAACTGACCATGAGCTTCGGCGAGGTGATGATGGAGCTGGCCGGCATCGACGGCGGCCGTCAAGTCCTTACGGAGGCCATCGACTCGGGAAAGGCAATGCAGAAGCTGATCGATGTCGTGGTGGCCCAGGGCGGGGACCCGGCCGTGATCGAGGACCCCGATCTACTCCCGGTCTGCGCCCAGGAGACGGTGATCACCGCGCCACGGGACGGGTTTGTCACCCGCTGCGACGCCCTCACCATCGGGGTGGCTGCCATGCGGCTCGGCGCCGGCAGGGAGCGCAAGGAGGACACCGTCGATCCGGGGGTCGGGATCACCCTCGAGGCCAAAGTCGGCGACCAAGTTTCCGACGGCGAGCCGTTGGCCAGGGTCCGCTTTAGCGATCCAGCCCGGTGGGAGGCCCAGGAGAAGCTGCTGACGTGCGCATGGACCATCGGCGACGCTGCTCCCGACCGCCAGGTTCTGATCATCGAGCGCATCGACAGCCCGTAATTGGGTTGGAGCGGGGTCATATGCGGACCTGGGCAACCCCAATTTCGGTGAGGTTGCGTCCCGTTACCATCGCCTGACAGTAAATCGTCAAGGAGTAGAACGGAATGAAGGTCGTCGTCTGTGTCAAGCAGATCCCCGACCCGGCCACCCCCTATCGCCTCGAAGAAGGCAGCAACTGGTTGATACGTCCCGAGGAGCAGATCCTCGACGACACCGACCGGTATGGAGTGGAGATGGGTCTGCAACTCGCCCAGGCCAGTGAAGGGACCGTCACCTTGGTCAGCATGGGCCCCTCAGGGAACGGCCAGGGGATCAGACAGGCCCTGGCGATGGGAGCCGACAAAGCAATCCTGATCGAAGACGACTCGCTTCGGGGCAGCGACGCCCTGACCACGGCACGGGTCTTGGCGGCGGCGATACAGAAGGAAGGCTTTGACCTGGTGATCGCCGGGACCGAGTCGACCGACGGTTACTCCGGGGTGGTTCCCCAGATGATCTCGGAGCTTCTCGGCGTGCCCGCCCTCACCTACGCCACCCAGGTCGAGGCCGGTGATGGGTCGGTGACCATCCATCGTCAGACCGTGGCCGGTTATGACGTCGTCACCGGCGCCCTTCCCGCCGTCGTCACCGTGACCGCCGGGGTAGTCGAGCCCCGCTACCCGACTTTCAAGGGAATCATGGACGCCAAGAAGAAGCCCATCGAGACCCTCTCCATGGGCGAGCTCGGGGCGGAGCGTGGCCCCGAGCAGCTCGTGCTCTCCATCACGGCTGCCGCGGAGCGAACCGGTGGTCAAAGGATCGAGGACGAGGGTGAAGCCCATCTGGCGATCGTTTCCCTCCTCGAAAATCGGAAGGTGATCTGAGTGGCGGCGGTATGGGTTTTCGTCGAGCAGGAAGGGGACAAGCCGACGATTCTCGGTCTTGAGCTACTGGCCAAGGCCCGTCAGCTGGGGGACGTCACTGCGATCCTCCTCGGCCCGGGCTCCGACTCCGTCTTCGCCACCCTCGGCGAGCATGGGGCGAAGTCGGTCCTCCATGTCGACGGTGGTGATCGACTCCCGTCGGCCCCGGTGGCCGCCGCTCTGGCGGAGCGAGCCGGCGCCGACTCCCCTGCCCTGATCCTGTTCGGGCAGGCTTACAACGACCGAGATATCGCGGGTCGGCTGGCCGCGCGGCTCGGGGTGGGGGTCCTCTCCAACGCCAGCGACGTTCGTCTCAACGGGGGCGGAGTCGAGACCGATCACGAGATCCTCGGCGGGACCCAGATCGCCACCGCCAACGCCTCCCAGGGCCCGTACATCGTCCTCGCCCGCCCCAAGTCGTTCGTGGCCGAGGCGGTCGGCGGAGATGCGCCAAAGGTGGAGAAGCTCGACCTGCCCGATGTCGGGGCGGCCGAGGCCAAGGTCACCGAGTCACACGTCGAAGAGCGCGAGGGCCCACAACTAGGGGAGGCGGCCATCGTCGTTTCCGGTGGCCGAGGGCTTGGCTCACCCGAGGCGTACGAGTTGGTCGAGCAGTTGGGCAAGCAGTTGAAGGCGGCCACCGGCGCCACCAGGGCCATCGTCGATGCCGGGTGGGTTCCCTACGCCAAACAGGTCGGTCAGACCGGCAAGACGGTGAAGCCAGACGTCTACATCGCCTGTGGGATCTCGGGGGCGATGCAGCATCTGGTCGGGATGAAGGACTCGAAGACCATCATCGCCATCAACAAAGACCCCGACGCCCCCATCTTCTC
>CAZRID010000103.1:0-9295 GCA_964600055.1 uncultured Acidimicrobiaceae bacterium | reverse complement strand
CAGCACGACCAACACCAAAAGTGTCAGATAAGTTCCAGGTACGCGGTGTCAGACAAAGGTGGCGCGTGCAGCCCATCTCGAGGTGACAGGTGTTCTGCAAGAAGACGCCTTGTTGAGAGAGAAGGGATTGAACCCTGCCTTGATCGGCAGTTACGCCAGAGGGACGTCGATCTGGCCGGGCAAGGACGTCGACGTGTTCGGCAAGCTTGAGTTATGCGACATCGACTCGATCCTCCCGGCGATCGCATATGGTCTCTTCCGAAGCGCCCTCTCGGAGTTCGGTGATCGGGTTGAGGAACAGCCACGATCCTTGAAGATCAGGTTCGGGCCGGAGGTTGGCTATCCAGGACGTCGGTTTCTCGAAGCGGTCGAGGCTGCGGACGCGACGATCCAGAACGTCGGGAGGCTGGACTTCGCTTTCTCGGTCGACGTTGTACCGGCTGTCCATTGGGATGATCGGCGGAACTGGGGCATACCCACGCGAGACGTTGAACTCTGGCTGCGAGCCGCGCCGCAGGAGCGGTGGGTCAAGACCAATCCCGAGGCTCTCACGGAACTCACTCGTGTTCGAAACGCTGCCCTGGAGATATACGGTGATGGGGCTTACGTACCGACCGTGAAAGCAATCAGGCAAATCAAGGCCGTCCACCTCGGCAGGTCCAAGCCCAGCTCTCTTTACTTCGAGTTCATCCTCCACGAGGGCTTCCTTGACGGCTCTATCAAGGGTGACTCGTGGGCCGATCTCACGCACTCTGCCCTCCGCTACATCGTGGATCGCATCCGGGATGCCTATCGACGCCCGGTCTGCGATCCGGTGCTTGACGAGGTCTATCACCCGGTTCCCTCACCGGACGAGCTGTCGCGAGCCGCTGAGATTCTGGAGGTATGCGCCCGTTACGCGTCGGAAGCTCTGACGGCCGACCGGTGCCGGGCCGCGTACTTGTGGCGTCAGGCTTTCGGTGCCAACGGCCACGAGGGCCATGACTCGGTATTCCCGGTACCGGACGGGTGCCGGGCTGACGGCACTGCTCTTGCCGCTATCGCTGTGAACCCGTTGCGAGGAGGGAACCGCGAGCGTGGATTCGGCAGCTCCTGACCCTGTCTACAGCCTGACCCTCGACCCCGACTCGCTTCAGGGTTTCATCGAGCAGATGGAAGGAGCTGGATTTCGTCGGGGACCCGGATCCAACGAGTGGACCGGCCCAGCACCAGCTGCCCTAAAGCCCTTTACAGACGCGTTGGAGATGACGATCATCATTCGGCCTGGCTGGCCGTACTTCCCACCGTTGGTGCGTGTGGTCGGGATCGACTCATGGCACGCGAACCTAGACAACCTCTGTCTGTGGCAAACGGGCGATGACACCCTCCGCTGGGTGACGGTGGAAGGGATTGTTGCACGGATTGGGGAATGGGCCGAGGATGCGGCAGCCGGCTTCCCTCGCCACGGTCAAGCTCTCGACCCGCACCTGTACTTCGAGGCCCACTCGGGTTGGACAGCGTTTCTGAACGTGGACGAACACATCAGCGCCCACCCCTCTGATGGCCAGACCGGAAACCTGAGGTGGACCGAAAGGCCTCGACAGATCCTTGACATTAGTGCGGGTCCGTTTCGAGCTACTGACCCTCTGCCCCCCGGCATCCGCGAACCCAGGGAAGTCGTAGGAAGGTGGTTCTTTCGCGACCACGTGTCGACACCACCTAAGAATCTTGACGAGTTCAAGAATGCCCTCACCGATAATCAGCGCGATCGTCTCGACCGGGATCTGCGGAAGGTGTTCAGGAGGTTCGGGCTCTTCGTGCTGTTCTGGAAGACACCAGGCGGTGTCGCTCCGTTGATCTTGATCATTGCCAAGGATGAAACGGGCGTCGATACGCGCGCCCTCGCCCCGATCCCTAAGGGCATCGAGTCCCGGCTGCTACGAGCGGGCCGCGATGTGTTGGCGCTTCAAGCCTTGTCTGTACTTGTCGTCGGTATCGGAGCTGTCGGGTCTCATGTCGCCGAACTACTGACACGTTCTGGGATCGGCGGTCTCCGATTGGTCGACAGCGACTCGCTTTGGCCGGCGAACATGGTCCGCCATGCCGCACGCCTGGCACGGAAGCCGGTGAGGCGAAGGTCCACGCCATGGTGGACAGCCTCGCGCCATATGAATGGACCAACGTTGAACCTGACACCGCCATCCTCCAGGACCCAGCCGCTCTTCGCCAACGCATGGAGGGAGTTGACCTCGCCGTTGACGCTACGGGGGATCTAGCTTTCGCCGAGTTGATGTCGCGGGTAGCGGCAGCGACCTCCACACCGTTCGTCACGGTCGCCCTCTATAGGGGAGGGTCTCTGGCGAGGGTTCGGCGACAAGCAGACACAGACCGCCCCATCATCATCCGACGAGGACATGCCCACTATCCCGAGATCGAACCCGCATCCGACGAGATCGAATACCTAGGACTCGAAACGGGCTGCATGGCTCCGATCAACAACGCATCCCCAGTCGCTGTGGTCCGGGCCGCCGCCCTCGCTGCCGGGGCTTGCATCGACCAACGACCGGACGCAGAGACTATCCGGACGAGGTCATCGAGGTCTATCGGCCGACCGCTCCCCCCTTCGACCGGATCGGAACCGTGCGGAGGTGCAGCTTACCGGTTGTGGTCGGGATTGCCGAGGCTGCCCAGGCGGCCATGCGGACCACCGCCAAGGAAGCGATGCCCAACGAAACTGGCGGTGTTCTCATCGGTGTCCTTGTGGATGGCCACCCGGTCATCACACACGCTGTGGAGATCCCGCCCCACAAGCCGGCGCGCACCGGCTTCGTGATCGACGTTGGAAAGACCCGCAAGGCCGTCGAAGCCGCGGCGGCAGCTGACCCCCGCGTCGGTTATCTGGGTGAATGGCACAGCCATCCCATGGACCAAGGTCCGAGCCCAACTGACCGGACAACCATGCAGCGCCTCGCTTCGGACAACGACACCGGGGACCCCGTGCTGGTGGTAGTACGGCCCGAAGAAGGTTCGGCCCAGCGTCTCGACGTGTACACCGTGCAGGCAAACCAACTCGTGTCTGCGACCGTCGAGACGGTGGGTGGCCTTCCGACACCGGAGGGCAGAAGCAGCGAATGACTGACAAGATCTTCATCAGCTACTCAGGGAACCGAGACGAGCGCCGAGCGCTTTGGATCGCGTTGCGTGAGCACGGACTCCAGCCCTGGCGTGACGTCGAGGATCTTGACGCCGCCGCGGAGGCGCAGCGAGAAATCCCTGCCGAGATCGCCCAATGCGCGGGTGTCATCCTGTGGCTCTCAGAAAACGCCTTCGCGTCGGACTTCGTAGCCAACATCGAGGTACCAGCCGTTCGCGATGCGCTACGGATTCGGGAGATCAGCGTCCTGCCGGTCTTCGACGGCCTAGAGCCAGAGGAGGCGGAGTCCAGAGCTATCCAGCGGTGGGGCCTGCCAATCGCCGCTTACAACGGGCATGTACTTAACCGTGCCGAGTCGCCCGAGACCGAGGCCGCGGCCATAGCAGAACGGCTAGTGCGAACCCGGCTGCGAACTATGGCCGCGCGAGGTGAGCGCCCCGTTGTTCGTGGCGTCACCCGAGATGACGTTGCCGAACACCGTGACGTTGCCACCCTCAACTTCGACTGGCGGCACGCTTATGCCGACGGGCGAATCCCAGACCCAGAAGAGACGCTGAGGCTCGTGACCGCGCTTGGATCATCCATGTCGCATCTGAAAGCTGCTTTTGCTCCCGGACCGACCGATCTGGCCCTCAAAACTCATCTCCACGTTGGGATTGCCCTGGGCCACGCGCTCCGACGTCCGACCGGCTTCGTTCCGCGCATGGTCAAGGATGGCGACGTGTGGGTCGCGCACGTGGTCGACCTTCAGGAGCGGCCCAGTATGGAGGTCCGCCGGGAACCCGGCTCTGCGTCCGCGACGTGCGCCTCTGTCGAAGTCTCCATCACCCGGAATGTCACACAAGGCGTTGACCAGTTGATTACAGCGTTGGGTCAGCGTTACCGGGAGCGGATCCTTCTAAGGCCGTCAGCAGGACCTGGTCAGACAAGCTTGACCGATCCCATAACCGCCAACATCTGGGCGCGCCAGGTAACGGAAGAAATGGCCCGTCTTCAGACGCTGACAGGGGTGAAGGAGATCGATCTCTTCATAGCGAGCCCCATCGAGTTCTCAGTGTTTCTGGGCTGGTGGCTGAACGCAGCCGGCAGGGTCCACATCTACCACTGGGCTGGTAATACCGGACCGTATCAACGCGTCTGGACGCTACCACCGGTTTGATCGCGTTGTAGTCCAGGACGAGCTTTGTCCGTGGCCATGCGAGAGTACCCACTGGTGGCCCAGACAGAATTCCCCACCCCTCGTTGGGGATCCCCGGCTCTGACCACTGGTCCCGCCAAGATCCGGGCCCCGAACTCCCTGTGAACTGACTTCACACCCCTTGGCATACCGGCAGAGCTCTCGTGGGCGTATGGCGGGTACGTAGCATTAGCCGCCTATGACTGTCGAGATCGAAAGGTATGGAGTCGGCCTCGACTCCAACATCGTCACATATCTTGCCGAGGCCATGACCACCGGATATGACCCCCGCGTGGACGACGACCCGAAGCTGAGCGCCGAGCGAGCAGCGGCCCTTCGCGTCTTCCTCTATGTGGGCGATCTCTTCATTCCTCCTACCGTTGCCGTGGAGGTCGGCGGGATCCGTGACTCAGCACGGCGGGCTTACCACGAGATGATCGGGGAGGCTCTTGTGAGTGAGTTGGTGAACATCGACGAGACGGCTGTCGCACGTCGGGCGGAGAACTTCCTTGCACTTCATCCGAAGTGCTCGGATTGCAGGGTCCTCGCGGAGGCGGAAGTTGGGTGCCTCTCGCATCTGCTCACCTTGGATGCGCAATTGGAGGCGAGGCTGGGCGGGAGCACCCCGGTCACGATCGCTGCCCCGAGCGCCTTCTGGACGGATCTCGGCCTTCCGCATGGTTGCCCACCGCGCTGGGTACCGCATCCGACCAACCCTCTGGCGTCCCAGGATTGGTGGCGATGGTGAGAGGGGCCCCAGTGCGTGTCGAGTGCGGTGTGTCCGGGACGACGTGTCGATGCTCCATCGCGCGTCCATCGCGCGAGAGGGTGCGATGGAACGGGTAGGAACCCGAACTGACGCGAGGTGAAAATGCGGTCTAACCAGGCATTTCGCGTGTTTCTCCTGGTCAGCGCACTATCTGTCGCTCTAGACCCGGACCTGGGCTTCGGGCCAGTCAACGCCCTTGAGTCACACCCGGAGCCTACCATTGAAGTATGGCCCGAAGCGACCAAGTCAAGGCATTGCTGCGCAGCCATCGTGAGGGCGATGAACAACGCTTTCGGTCGACCGCCGAAGAGATTATCCAAGATGCGCGCCGGAAACGACATGTTCAACTAGCAGAGGAACTGGAGGCCATCCTCGACGAGCCGGCCCGCACGAGGCGTCCTGCGCAGCTAGCGACGCTTCGTGCTTTGCCTAAGGGACGCGACGAAACCCCATTGCTCGATGTCCGCCACCCTCAGCGTTCCCTGCACGATCTTGTGTTGCCTGAGGCAACCCGCGACCTGCTGTCTGGTCTGCTTGACGAACAGCGAGTGGCGTCGGCGCTTCACGCGCACGGAATCGAACCACGCCGATCGATCCTGTTCGCCGGTCCGTCAGGAACAGGGAAGTCAGCGACAGCAGAGGCGTTCGCCGGGGAACTCGGGTGGCCGGTCGCGCATGTTCAGCTTGCGACCGTGGTCTCGTCCTACCTCGGCGAAACCGCCAAGAATCTCGAACAGATTTTCTCGTTCCTTCAGAGCGGCTCCTGGGTCTTGCTTTTTGACGAGTTTGAGATGCTTGCCCGGGACCGCAATGAACGCGGGGACCATGGCGAGTTCAAACGAGTGGTAAGTGCGCTCTTGCAGCTGATCGAAACCACGACGACGGACTCGGTAATCATCGCAACCAGTAACCATGCGGGCCTGCTCGACAGCGCTTTGTGGCGACGTTTCGACGAGGTCGTTGGCTTTGTTCTACCTACCACCGAGGAGCGGGCTTCGGTGCTGCGGATGAAGTTGCGGAGCGTTTCCCACGACATCGATGTAGAGGCTATTGCGTCTGGGTTAGATGGCTATAGCCACGCTGAAGTCGAAGCGATCGCGCTTGACTCAATCCGTCTAATGGTGCGCAACCTGGATCCCGCTTTGCGCGAGACCCATCTGATGTACGGAACCGAGAGAATGGAAGAGCGACGGCGGACCATCCTCAGCTCCCAGGCCTCGGACCTTCAGAAGTAGACTTTCAGCTTCTTCGGCTCGCTCGGGTGGCGGCACCTGAGCGTCGCCGCCCTCGCCGTGGGATCGGACGCTCCGCCCGTTTCGATGATCCCGAGAGCCACGGCCGTGACCTTGAGGAGCTCGCGAGCTCGATCACCGTGCGCCAACTTGATCGGCCCAAGACCCTCGGAGTCGATCCTCGGCTGGTGCTGGTTCTTGAGTTTCACTCGGCAATCGACAGCGACGAGATCCACCGCAACTCAATGATCTTGTTGGATGGTTCGGATCGCCACGCGATCGTGGCTTTCGCTGACGATCCAACGCTGGCGGTGTTCCACGAGCGGCTCGCCGCCTACCGCGGCCCGGTTCCTCCAGACCAGAAGACGCCGCCCCACCAAGCGTTTTTCGATGCGATCGTCAATATTCGCGTCTATGGCCCAGAGGACCGTATTTCAGACAACCTGGCTGCATCCGTGGCGAAGCTCTCCGAATCGGTGTTGCTCCGATTGGATGTCCAATGCTGGCATCCCGACGATCCAGAATTGGCCGCGACATGGCTCGACGACTTGCGCACTGCTGCTATCGCGGCTGGCGGACAGGTCATCACGACCTATCAGAATGATCAGATTGGGCTCCTTCTTGCGAGGGTGACGCTCCCATCCCACAAGGTCGGAGAGTTTGCTCGGCTCGACGTGATCGCCTCAATCGACCTGCTCCCCGGAACAGAGCTGACGCCTGCTGAGTTCCACGGTATCTCGATGGACCAACTGCCAGAGGTTGCTCGACCAGCTCGAAACGCACCCGTGCTGGGCCTGATCGACTCTGGTGTAGCGAGCGCTCACCCACTTCTCGCCGGTGCGATCCTGGCGGCTGAGACCCTCTCGCCACACATTGCCGATGGCGAGGACCGCCATGGACACGGCACCATGGTCGCGTCCCTTGCACTCCATGGTCCGATCCCGGCGGCAATCCGTCAGTCCAGGCTTGTCCCTATAGCCAGAGTCGTTTCGGTGTCGGTGCTCGACAGTGGGTCTCATTTTCCGGACGACTCTCTGTGGGAGCAGGACCTTGCTGAGGCTATCTCATACTGCGCGGGCCAGGGAGCCCGCGTTATCAACCTCTCATTGGGCGACCCGACTCGTCCGTTCCGCCCTCCGCGCCAACCTGCGGTTTCCGCAATCGTTGATCACCTGGCCCGGATTCATGATCTTGTCATTGTCACTTGCACTGGCAACGCTGACCCGGCCACGTATCTTGAATCGGCGTCGGAGGATCCGACGCGCGACTACGTTGCCGACTTAGCTCGACACCGCGAGACGGGGATCATCCCACCCGGTACCGCAGCGCTCGCGCTAACAGTGGGTGGCATCACGACGGCGCAAGCGGCTGGCGGCTACTCCTCGCGCGAACCTGTGGAGCGGCGCCCATTCGGTGAACCCGGCTGGCCGTCGAGCATCACTCGTCGTGGGCCTGGGGTGGAGAACGCTGTTAAACCTGAACTTGTCGCCCCTTCTGGCACACACGGTTACCAGGTTGGTCGAATCGTCCGGGACACCGAGCTCAGCATCATCGCGGCGCGGACTGGCGAGCCGGGACGCCTCCTCGGAGCCGACATCGGCACGAGTTTCGCGGCACCGCTCGTGTCGCGGGTCGCACTAAGTGTCCTCGCCCGATACCCCGACTTCTCGTCGAATCTCATACGGGCGCTTGTGCTGCTTGGCGCCAAACGAGCCTGGGATGGTGGCGAACTCGAGGTGACCGGTGCCGCACAATCCGAAGCGAAGCGGAGACAGGTAGTTCAGGATCTTCTCGGTTACGGGGAACCCACTATCGAGCGCACGCTTGAGGTGACTTCCCATCGAGCGGTGCTTGTCGCCGACGGCTCGATCGCAATGGACGCTGTTCACGTATACGAGTTGCCGATCCCGTCCTCGTTCTACGAGTCGGGCGGCCGTCGCTACCTTGATGTGGCAGTTGCGTTCGATCCACCGACACGAGCGCAGCGCCTCGACTACCTCGGTAACAAGATCGAATTCTATGTGGCTCGTAACATCGAGATTGACGAACTCGTCAGCATCTTCGCCAAGCTTGCGAAGCAAGAACTCGAGACGGACGACGAATTAACCGACGATGATGAATACACAGATGAGACTCACGATAACGGGATCGGCGATAGCACTCAGCCACGACAACCAGGGATCAACGCTGCCCTTGGTTCACGCCTTATCAAGCTCGACACAAGCGTTTCGCAGCGAAGTCGATCAGCTAACCAACGGGGCAGTGTCACATTCGCCCAACGGTGGGATCCTTCGATAGGGGGCGGCACCTTCATCGTGATCCGCAGCGTCAACCGCTGGTGCGACGATACCCTCAGCCAGCCTTACTCACTCGCCGTGTCACTCAGGCGTGACCAAACGCAACCCGAGATCTACGCGGAACTCGTTGCGCAGCTCGAAGCCGTCATCGAGGTCCAGCCCGAGATCGAAATCGAGCTTGAGTCATAGCTGGCAAGCCTCGGTTGCGTCATCGACATTCCAGATACTCGATTGCCCAGGACGGGACTGCATTGACGACAGGTGTTTCCTCCTAGGCGAGAAAAGACAGCTCAAGTCACAGCCTGCGTTAGCCCGACCGGTGTTGGCGGCTGGGCTTGGCGATCTTGGGCATTGTGTCTAAAAGGAAACTGCCCACTCTGAGCGGCAGGCCACCACGGTGAGTGGTAGGTTTGTGGGGCTGGCTGTTGTGGCTGGTGTTGCGTTGGGGCGGGGGTGACCGAGCGACGGGGGAGCTTAAGATCGAGGACCTGATCGATGGACTTCGAGCCGCGGCTCCAGAAACAGATTTCCGTTTCGCGGTGACCAGCTACGAAGACTATGAGGGCACCTTCGAACCGCCCCGGGTTTCATAGAGGTTGTGATGTTCCCCTAGTTCGGTGGAGTCAGCTTGCTTGACTCGGGAGTGCGACGGTCAGGTTGTGGTGATGGATTCTCTCGTATTCGATC
>CAZRID010000102.1:0-9369 GCA_964600055.1 uncultured Acidimicrobiaceae bacterium | reverse complement strand
CCGACTTCTCCTCCGTGCTCGATGTCAACCTGGGCGCCGCCTATAGGTTGTCGACCGAGTTGGTCCCGCGCATGGAAGAAGGCTCGGCCATCGTCAACATCGCCTCAAGGGCCTATCTGGGCAACTTCGGCCAGTTCAACTACTCGATGTCCAAGGGTGGGGTTGTGGGCATGACCCGTGCCCTCGCCCTGGCCCTTGCCCCCCACGTCCGGGTCAACGCCGTCGCTCCCGGTCTGATCTCATCTGAGATGAGCCTGGGCATCCCCGAAGAGATCAGGGACAAGATGGTCGACGCTATCCCCCTAGACCGGATGGGCACCCCCGACGAGATCGCCAACACCGTCTGGTGGCTCCTCACCCCCCTCTCCTCCTACATCACCGGCGAGGTGATCGTGGTCGGCGGCGGCCGCAGCCTGAGCTAGCCGCGTGGGGTTCTGGACCACGCGTGGCGAGGATGTCCCCCTCCGGCCCTAACGGGCCACCTCCCCCTGCGGGGGAGGAAACGGAGGCAGCGTTTCTCCCCCCGCAGGGGGGAGTACGGCGTAGCCGGGAGGGGGGATCTGGCGGGCCTACGTCTCGTTCGCGATTGCGTAGCACGCCGAGTAGTCACAGAGCATCCAGTCTCCGGACCGAACCGAGTCGGGGAGTGTGATGGTGCCGTCCAGAATCTCCATCAATTCGCATGAGCTCATCGGCTGCCGATCCCAGTCGTCTCCCGGGTACAAGTCATTGCCCATGTTGAAGGACAATGGACCAACTCTCCGAAACACCGACAGACAGAGGCCGATCGAGTCCACGTGCGCCTCAAGGTTGTCCCCGACTTCCAGGACAGTCAGCTCTGATCCGATCTCTGACCTGAAGTTCTCCGGCCGTAGGAGGAAGGTTCCGGCCAACCCGGCAAGCAGGAAACCGACCGTCACCACCGTCGACACCCAGGTTCCCCAGCCTGTGGCCAGGATGAGCACCAGACCGGCGACCGACAACAGCACCACTGCCGTCGTCAGATAGATCGCATAGTCGATCCACACCGCGGCTCCGATCTCATGTGGTCAGGTCAGTAGTAGTACCGGCTCACGGTCTCGGCGACCATGGCCGGCTTCTCGCTGCCTTTCACCTCTATGACGACCTGGCGGTTGACTTGGATCCCGCCTTCGACGTCGGTCACCGACACCAAGCCCACGCGGGCCCGAATTCGCGAGCCGACCGGGACCGGTGCCGGGAAGCGGACCTTCTCCAGCCCGTAGTTGATCGCCATCCGCGGCGACCCGACGTCGAGCTCGACCTGGGAGCTCAGGGTCACAGTGAGGGAGAGTGTCAGGAACCCATGGGCGATGGTCCCACCGAATGGCCCGGCTGCCGCCGTCCTCTGGTCGACGTGGATCCATTGATGGTCATCGGTGGCGTCGGCGAAGGCGTTCACCCGATCCTGGCCGATCTCCATCCACCCGCTGACACCGATCTCAGTCCCGATCTGGCTCTGAAAGTCTGCTGCGTTCACTCTCTGTCCTGTCAGCGCCATATTTGGCGCCACGAACCTCAGGTAAGCAGAACTAGCCTCGGGTGGGTGCAGGTCCTGGGGACGAAGGTCGATCCACGGTCGGAGGAGTACCGGGCCAATCGCGCCGCCATGGAGACTCAGCTCGCCGAGTTCGAGAAGCTCATGGAGCAGGCGCGCCAGGGCGGCGGCGAGAAGTACATCCAGCGGCATCGTGACCGGGGCAAGCTCCTGGCGAGGGAGCGGATCGAGCTCCTCCTCGACCGTGACGCCCCGTTCCTCGAGCTCTCCACCCTGGCCGCCTGGGGCACCGACAAGAACCTCGGGGCCAACGTGGTCACCGGGATTGGTGTGGTGGAGGGTGTCGAGTGCGCCATCCTCGCCCACGACCCGACCAGCCAGGCCGGCTCGATGAACCGCTACTCGGTTGCCAAGACGCTACGGATCATGGACATCGCCCGAGAGAACCGTCTCCCCCTGATCAATCTCGTCGAGTCGGGTGGTGCCGACCTCCCCGACCAGGCCGAGGTGTTCATCGTCGGCGGCAAGTGGTTCCGCAACCTGACCCAACTCTCCAAACTAGGCATCCCCACCGTCGCCATCGTATTCGGCAGCTCCACCGCCGGCGGCGCCTACTTCCCGGCCATGTGCGACTACTCGATCATGGTCAAGGATCAGGCCAAGGTGTTCCTCGGTGGGCCGCCCCTGGTCAAGATGGCCACGGGTGAAGAGTCGACCGACGAGGAGCTGGGCGGCGCCGAGATGCACTCGAAGATCTCCGGTCTCTCCGACTACTTCGCCCAGGACGAGCACGAGGCGATCCGGATGGGCCGGGACATCGTCAGCCACCTCAACTGGCGAAAGCAGGGCTATGGCCCAACCAAGGACCCGGATGAGCCGGTCCACGAGGTCGATGACATCCTCGGGGTGATCCCCACCGACCTCAGGGTTCCGTTCGACATGCGGGAGATCCTGGCCCGCACCCTCGATGGTTCCCGGTTCGAGGAGTACAAGGCGGTGTACGGCACCTCCATCCTCACCGGCTGGGGCTCGATCCATGGCTTCCCGGTGGGCGTGATCGCCAACCAACAGGGGGTCATCTTCTCCGAGGAGGCGCAGAAGGCAACCGAGTTCATCCAGCTCTCCAACCGTTACGACACTCCGCTGATCTTCATCCACAACACAACGGGCTACATGGTGGGCAAGGACTACGAACAGCGGGGGATCATCAAGGATGGGGCGAAGATGGTCAACGCAGTGGCGAACTCCGAGGTGCCCCACATCACGGTGATGGCCGGGGTCTCCTACGGGGCGGGCAACTACGGGATGTCGGGCCGTTCCTATGAGCCGCGATTCGTCTTCGGATACCCCAATCACAAGGTGGCGGTGATGGGGCCGACCCAACTGGCCGGTGTGATGTCGATCATCGCCCGCCAGGCAGCGGAGTCACGTGGCGAGGTTTTCGACGAGGAGGCCGACGAGAAGCGGCGCAAGACGATCGAGGCCCAAATCGGGGAAGAGGAGCTCGCCTACTTCTCGACGGCCCGTGTCCGTGACGATGGGCTTATCGACCCCCGCGACACGAGACATGTCCTGGGCATCGCCCTCTCCGCAACCCACTCCGCCGAGGTGAAAGGGACAGACCGCTTCGGCGTGTTCCGGATGTGATCACATCCCGTGTGCATCCAACCACCGTGACGGTGGAAAACTGCACGCCGGACCCGCGCCAAATATCCCGTGTGCAACCAACCACCGTGGCGGTGGGCAGATGCACACGACACTCGATCAGCCTTCGATGAAGGAGAGCCGGACCCGGCGGGTGTGATTGTCGATATTGGTGTCGACAAGGACCACGGATTGCCAGGTTCCCAGTGCGGGGCGCCCGTCGATCACCGGGATCGTGAGGCTGGGGCTGACAATGGCAGGGAGCACATGGTCACGGCCATGTCCCGGGCTCCCGTGCTCGTGACGCCAGCGGCCCACCTCCGCGGGCAGGAGATCGTCCAAGGCCGACAAGAGGTCGTGATCGCTCCCAGCTCCGACCTCGATGATGGCCACACCGGCGGTGGCATGGGGCACGAACACCGAGAGCAGCCCGTCGCCACGGCCCTGCGCGAACCGGGTGACCTCCGGGGTGATGTCCACGACCCCGGGCCGATCCCCCGTCCTCACTGTGAACTCCGTGCTCTCCATCAGCGGCCGCTATCAGCGGACCGGGAAAGACCAGGACAGTGTCACGAACGGCTCGAGATCCTCGGCCCCACCCGATTGGTAGGTGGCGATGGCGGCGACATTGTCCGGTTCGGTGCCGACCCACATCCCATAACAACCCCGTTCCGCTGCAAGCCGGCCGAGGGCGGATACCAGCGCTCGACCAACACCGAGCCTCCGGTGCTCATCGGCGACACTCAGCTCATAGAGAAACATCTCCGTTCCCTTGTCGGGATGAGTCATCTCCACGCCGCTGACAAAGCCGGCACTGGCCCCGTTGACGTAGGCGATGAGCATGTGGTGGCCCTCACGGGTAAGGAACTGCGACACCCACTCGCGCCTGGCCGGTTCATCGAACAGCGACGATGCGGCCATCACCGACTCGACGTCGTTTGACCCAAGACGTCGTATGTCCATGGCAGGCACCCTATCGAAGCCCCATCTCGGATCGTTAGGCTCGGTCGCCGGGCCTTCCGCATCCGTTGTCACCTCAACTCTCGTCTAACGAAGGAAATCCAATGATGGACTGGACCCTCGAAGTGGTCGTGCTCCCCGTCAGCGACATCGCCCGTGCGATCGAGTTCTACCGCGACAAGGTCGGCTTCCACCTCGACCACGACACCGTGAACGAGCACATGCATGTGGTGCAACTGACCCCGAACGGCTCTGGTTGCTCGATCGTGTTCGGCGACCTACCCGCGCAACGTGAGATGGAGCCCGGCTCGATGAAGGGCCTTCAACTGTGTGTCGCCGACGCCGGCGCCGCCCGTGAAGAGCTGCTGGATCGGGGCGTCGAGGCGAGCGAGATCATGGTCTTCGACGAGCGTGACGGTGGAACGTTCTTCGGCTTCGCTGATCCCGACGGGAACACCTGGGCCGTGCAAGAGCTGCGTGTGCGTGCCGAGAAGCCCCTCATTCCTCACGAGGCGCGGGGGCGCTTCGGCGAGACCACGTGATGCGTCACCCACTCCGGAATCGAGTCGGATCGGCGCCCTGTCACCTTCAGCCTTCGAACTCGACCACCACGTCGCGATAACCCAGACTGAGCATGAAGTCGGTGAGGACCTCCTTGGCGTTGGCCTCGGCCTCTGCCAACAGACCGTCCTCGAGTGCCCCCGCCACCAGGACCTCTTCGGCAACCCGTCGGGCTTCGGTCTCGAGCTGGGGGTCGCCCTTGGTGAAGACCCCGGTGCTGCGGTCGAGGATCTGGGTCGCCTCGTTGTCCACTGACACGTACTGGATCTCGGCGGGGGGCAAAGTCATCTCGACCACCCCATCGTCGCCCAGGGAGACATCCCGCACCGTGACCTGGTTCAGATCGACCCCGGCGCCAATCTTAGCCACAGCAAAGAGCTGAAGACTGTCGCCTCTTGCCCAGGCCAGCCAACCCTCATCGGTGCCCTTGTCGACGATCGTGTACTCGACCACCTCGATCGTCGTCAGGTTGGCCAGATCGCGGATCGAGCTGATTACCACCGGTCCGATCTCCTCGTATGGCTCGGGCTCGAAGACGGCAGCCAGGTCGGACGGGGTGGGAACGGCGTCGACGAGGCCACGCACACCGGATACCACCGCCATGCCGATGACGACGAACAAGGCGACGACACCGAGGACGATGGCGATCGGGATGATGCCCGATCTTCGTTTCGGTGCCGGCTCCGGTTGCTGACCCGTCTCTGTTTCTCTATCCATGAGTTGTGTGTCGCTCATGTGGGCGCGACTCCTCTCCTTGTAAATGGGACGACAGCTAGTTCGACGTCGTAGACCGGGAAAAGGTTTCCGCCGGTAGCCTTTCCCAGCCGTGATCCGGAGAGTCCTTGTAGTAAATCGTGGGGAAATCGCACGGCGCGTGTTCCGCACCTGTCGCCAGTTAAGGATAGAGACAGTCGCGGTCTACTCGGACCCGGACGTCTCCGAGCCTTACGTGACCGAGGCCGACATGACCGTTCATCTCCCCGGCGCCACCCCCGCCGAGACATATCTCGACATCGATGCAGTCCTGGCGGCCGCCAAGGTGACCGAGGCCGACGCCATCCATCCCGGCTACGGGTTCCTTGCCGAGAATCCCGAGTTTGCCCGCCGGGTCATCGCGGAGGGACTGACCTGGATCGGCCCTTCGCCCGAAGCCATCGAGGCGATGGGGTCGAAACTGGTTTCGAAGGAGCTCATGGCGTCGACCGGGATCCCGACCCTGCCCAGCGTGGATCTGACCGGGCTCTCCGATGACGCGGCGCTGCAGGCTGCCACCGGGATCGGCTACCCGGTGCTGGTCAAGGCCTCCGCTGGTGGAGGCGGCAAGGGGATGCGCATCGTCCGCGACCCGGCCGAGCTTCTCGCTGCGATCGCGGGAGCACGGCGCGAGGCAGCGTCGGCGTTCGCTGACGACACGGTGTTCCTGGAGAAATACCTGGACGTGCCGCGCCATATCGAGATCCAGGTGTTCGGTGACAGTCATGGCCGGGTGATCTCATTGTTCGAAAGGGAGTGCTCGATCCAGCGCAGGTACCAGAAGATCATCGAAGAGGCGCCGTCATCGGTGATCGATGAAGATCTGCGGCGGCGTATGGGTGAGACCGCGGTCCGGGCGGCGCAGGCTGTGGGCTATGTCGGGGCGGGGACGGTTGAATTCCTCTTCCAGGACGGCGAGTTTTTCTTCCTCGAGATGAACACCCGTCTCCAGGTGGAGCATCCGGTCACCGAGATGATCACCGGGCTCGACCTCGTCCGACTTCAGATCGAGGTTGCCAACGGCGACGCCCTCGACATCGAGCCCGCTATCGAAGGCCACGCCATCGAGGCTCGCCTCTACGCCGAGGACCCCCGGCACGACTTCCTCCCTGTCACCGGGACCATCCACCGCTTCGACTTCCCACACCAAGCCGGTCTGCGGATTGACTCGGGGGTCGAGGACGGGTCGGTGGTGTCTGCTTTCTACGACCCGATGCTGGCCAAGGTGATCGCGCATGCCCCGACCCGGGAGGAGGCGGCGAGAACCCTGGCCTCGGCACTACGACGAGCCGTCATCCACGGCTCGGTCACCAATCAGGCGCTGCTGGTGAGGGTCCTGGAGCATCCCGAGTTCCTGGCGGGTGAGATCGACACCCACTTCCTCGAGCGTCACGACCCAGCCGACCTGGCGCGGCCTCTCGCCGACGAGAGGCAGGAGGCTCTGGGCGCGATTGCCGCCGCCCTCGCCGACCAGGTATTCGATCGCGGTAGGTCGAAGGTCCTCACCACCATCCCCTCCGGGTGGCGCAACAACCTCAATCGCCCTCAAGAACGAGGCTTCCGAGGGGAGCACGGAGATCACCTCATTCACTATTCCGCTTCGGGTGACCTCACGGTCGAAGGATTTACCGATCTGGAGGTGAGCGAGTGCGCCCCGGATCTGGTCGAGCTCACGGTCGGGGGGAACGTCCATCGCATGGCTGTGGCCCGCTACGGAGACGTTCGTTACCTCGACTCCGAGCTAGGACCGATCCGGCTCGAGGCGATCCCCCGATTCCCACCAACCGAGGTGGTCGAGGCCCCGGGCTCGTTGCACGCTCCGATGCCGGGACAGGTGATCCGGGTGGATGTCGAAGCCGGCGACCCGGTCCGCGAGGGACAGGTTCTCGTCGTGCTGGAGGCGATGAAGATGGAGCACACCCTGCGGGCGCCCCATGACGGGACCGTGATCGAGGTCGACTGCGTCCCGGGTGATCAGGTCGAGGCGGGTGCGATCCTGGCCGTGGTGGAGGGAGACCCGTAATTGCGACGCTCAGGGGTCAGATACGGACCTGTGGAACCCAATTACGTGGCTTGATGGGCCCTAAGCACTTCGAGGACATACTCGATGTCCGCTTCCGTGTGATCGGCATTGACCTGGAACCGGATCTCCTCGTCACCCTTGGGCACCACCGGATAGTTGAGCCCGGTGGCGAGAACCCCGTGGTCGAACAGGTGTCGGACCAATGCCGAGGTCCGCTCGGTGTCCCTCACCATGAGCGGGACCACCGGATGGGGCCCGGGGATCGTCTCGAGATCGAGATCGGTGAGACCGGACTCGAACTTCCGTGTCATCGACGAGAGATGGGCCAACAGATCGCGGCCCTCGTCAGAATCGGCCACGGACAGCGCGGCGGATGCGGCAGCCGCCTCGCCCACGGTGATCGGGTTGGAGTAGATGTACATCGGCGCCTTCTCCCGGAGAAAGGCGACCAGGCTCTCGCTGCCGGTCACGTAGCCACCGTTCACCCCAAACGCCTTGCCCAGGGTCCCGATGAGGACGTCGACCGGACCAGAGCCGGCCACCTCCTCGGTGCCGCGGCCGGTCCGCCCGAAGGCGCCGACGCCATGTGAGTCGTCGACAACCACCACCACGTTCTCCTCGAAGTCGTCGTCATAGGCCCAGGCCAGATCCATCAGCGCCGAAAGATTGGCGAAATCGCCACGCATCGAGAACACCCCATCGGTCACCACGATGGCCCGACTACCTGCGCCAACCGCCTCTTTCAACTTGGTGTTGAGAGCGGTGTAGTCGAGATGGGGATAGACCTCCCTCGCCGCCGGTCGGGACAGCCGCAATGCGTTGATGATGCAGTTGTGATTCAGCTCGTCACTCAGCACCACGGTGTCCTCCGTGATCAGGCTGGTCAGACTGGAGACGACGGTGGAGTAGGCCGAGGAGAAGATCATCGACGCCTCTCGGCCGTGGAATCGGGCCAGATCGGCTTCGAGATCGAGATGTGGCTGATAGGTGCCCGAGATGAATCGCACCGCTCCCGGGCCCGTGCCGAACTCCCGGGTGGCCGACTCCTCGGCATCGATGACGGCGGGGTGTCGGGAAAGACCGAGATAGCTGTTCGAGTTCATCCTCAGGAAGCGCTGGTCCGACCCGGCAAGGAGTAACCGTGGCCCGAGATCGCCGCGGGCAGGCTCCACGCCGCTTATCACGGTCTCGGCGCCCTTGCCGGTTCCGGCCTCCCGGATGGCGTTCACCTCGGCAACGAGCGTGGCGTCGAGACGTTGGTGTGGCATGTGGCCCGGGTTTAGCACACCTCTAGAGTGCGCCGCATGACGCGACTCGGATTCATCGGCCTCGGAACCATGGGCCACGGGATGGCGGCCAACCTGCTCGAAGCAGGACACGAGCTCACGGTTTGGAACCGGTCGCCGGAAAAGGCTGTGGACCTCGTCTGCGGCGTGGCGATCAACCCTCGTGATCTGGGTGAGGCGAGCGACATCGTCTTCGTCTGTGTCTCCGACACCCCCGATGTCGAGGAGGTGGCCTTGAGCGAGGACGGTGTCATCCACGGCATGTCCGAAGGCGATGTCCTGGTCGACCACTCCACCATCTCCCCCGGAGCCACGAGGGACTTCTCCTCCCGCGCCGCCGAAATGGGCGTGACCTGGGTTGACGCCCCAGTATCCGGTGGATCGGAGGGAGCGGAAAAGGGGACACTCGCAATCATGGCCGGCGGCAGCCGAGAGGCACTCGATCGGGTCAGGCCCTTCATGGAGGCCTATTCGAAAACCATCACTCACGTCGGCGAGGAGCCCGGTTCGGGTCAGACTGCCAAAGCGGTGAATCAGGTGCTGGTGGTCCTCAATCAGCTGGCGGCATCGGAGGCGCTACTGCTGGCCCAAGGCGCCGGTCTCGACCTGAAGACCACCCTCGCCGC
>CAZRID010000101.1:0-9396 GCA_964600055.1 uncultured Acidimicrobiaceae bacterium | reverse complement strand
GCGGATCAGCTTGTCCGCCGCGAAGCGGATGACGCTGATCACCAAGGCACCGAGGAAGGTCGCCCAGAAGAACCCCGTCGAGGTCAGACCCAGGTCGAGACGCTCGGGCGCCGACAGCCAGATGACCAGAGCCAGGGCAATCGCATTGGTGATCAACAAGAAGAGGCCCAGGGTCAGGACCACGATCGGAAGACTGAGAAGATTGAGAATCGGCTTGACGATGCCGTTGACCAGCGCAACCAGCACGGCAATGCCGATCAACGCCCATATGGATCCGTCGAAGTCGAGACCGGGGACGATGGAGAAGGCTACCCAGACTGCAAGGGCTGTAATCGCCAGCTTGAGAATCAGCTTCATGATCTCAACCTACCGCGGCAGTGGGCGACCGCTACGGCACGATTACCCAAAGAAGCGGTCGGGCTCAAGTCCGAGCACACCCGGCTCGGCCACGAAGACGGCTCCCGCCTCCGGCTCGGCACCCGGGTCCTCGAGGTTCTCGGTGGAGGTGGTTATGAACAGAAGTGACAGGTCTGACCCACCGAAGGCACATGAGCTCACCTGACTTGCGGGGACCGCGATCTCGACGAGAAGTCGCCCGTCGAGTCCATACCTTCGGACCATGCCCGAGCCCCAGACCGCGACCCAGAGACAGCCCTCTGCATCTATGCACATCCCGTCGGGTTTGCCGGGCGGCTCTACCTCGATGATACCCACCTGCAAGCCGAGGGGTGCCTCGGGTTCGTAGCGAAACCCGACGATCTGACCGGTCGGGGTGTCGATGTGCCACATGATGTCGTCGTTCCAGGCGAGGCCGTTGGCGATGGTCAACCCGGTCCGCAAGGTATCCACATTGAGATCGGGATGGACTCGATACAAGGCGCCGGTCGTCCGGTCCGCACTCCACGGCATGGTCCCGACCAGGAAGTTGCCGAATGGGTCGCACTTCGACTCGTTGGCCCGGTTGTCAAGCATCCCCGGCTCGATTTCGACGAGCCGCTCCCATGCCTGCTCTTCGTGTCTGTAGACGCCATCGACCAAGGAGGCCACCAGACGGCCGGTCTGGTCCAGAGCAACCCCACCAACGGCGGACGGGGTCTCGATGTCCTCGGTGACCCCACTGCTCGGGTCGGTCCGATGGATCCGGCGTTGGAGGATGTTCACCCAGAGGAGAGTGTTGGTATCCCCGTCCCATACCGGGCCTTCTCCCAGAATCGCACCCGGCTCGGTCAATCGCTCCACATGCACGAGCCCACTCTCGCGCAAACGATGCAATCTGTATCAGCGAACCGCCTCCGTGCTCTCCCTACCGACAAGGACAAAGGGTCCTTTCACTACAGGAGGAAGTCATGTCTACGAATGTTGTCCGACCGGCCACCACGTCCGGTTCCGGACGTCCGAGCCGGTTCCTCGGCGTGGCCGCGGCTGGTTTGGCCGTCGTCGTCGCCATCGGAGTGGTGTTCACTGTCAATCAGGGGAACGATGTAACCGGCGTCCCTGCGGCACACCCGGTGGTGAGTGATGCTCATCGTGCGAAGGCCGAGATCCTCGCCGAGCGCGCTGCGGCTGCCGCTGTGTCACCCGGCGCCAACATCGAGATGTACTGGCTACAGCAGGCCGGCGTCATCGGTGGAACGCAATCGCCCGGCGCCAACATCGAGAACTACAAGCTCGACATGGGCATCATCGGGGTCGCGCCCACTTCGACTTTCAACATCGAGGAGTACAGGCTCGACATGGAGAGGGCCGACAGGGCACGGGCCGCCTGGTCCGATCGTCTGGAGGGGCTTGCTGAGTCAGCTCAGCGCAACCCCCTGGAGGGCATCGCCGAATAGTTCCCGACAAGGAACGACCACCAGGGAGGGCCGTCGCCAGACGGCCCTCCTCACTTGTGGCATCACACGTATCAACAGCCGGCTGGGGTGCTCTGTCCCCTGACGAGGGCAGGAAGTCCTCTCAGATGGACAGGAGGAAACCATGTCTACGAGTGTTATCCATCCGGGTACCACACCTCAGGCCGGACGTTCCGGCCGGTTCATTGGCCTGGCCGCGGTCGCTCTGGCCGCCGTCATCGCAGTTGGATTCGTCCTCGCTGCCAATCAGCGAAACGAAAACACCGTCACGCGCGTTGAGGCTGTGCTCAGCCAGCCGGCGTTTCAAGCCGAGTCCCAGCGCTTGCAGGGTCTCGCCAACTATTGGATCGCCCGGGATCCGGACAACTACCCGACCGAGCTAAAGCAGCTGCTTGCCCTGGCCGAGAAGGTCAACGTTGAGTCGCATCCGGGCTTCAACATCGAGAAGTACAAGCTCGAACAGGCCGGGCTGACCGGGGCGACCGTGGATACCACGCAGAAGGGAAGCCTGGAGCAGCGACTCGCCCACGAGTTCGTCGAGGAGCGGGGCTCGGGCAACGGAACCGAGCTCCTGGACAACCCCATGGAGGGGCTCGCCAAGTAAACGGGTCAGGCATCGCATCCGAAGGGGGTCGTCCTCGAGGACGACTCCCTTTTGTGTGAGACAAAGGTGACCCCCCGCCGGAGGGCGGGGGGTCGGTCACTCCGTTAGCGAGGCGTATGCCTCTGCCATCTACATGGCGGGGCGAGCAATGAGGCGCTTTAGGTTCTGAGAACGGTGCTTCTCCTGAAGACGATTCGCCTTGGATCGATTGCCCAACCACCTCCGTACGGGGGTGTCGAGCGCCTCGATGGGGCGATTCGCCCAGGCCCAGCGCCGAGTGCTTCTCGGAACCTGAGACTCGGACATGTAAGCCATGTTCTGCCTTTCCTCGCTGACGGTCGTCGTCGGGAGACGACGATTCATTGGAGGAGAGGCTCAGCAGCGGGTGCTGATACCGCGATCCCGAATTGGGCTCAGAGCACGGTCCATTCGGTCTTGATCACTTCCAGGTCACCGGGTGTCCGGAACACGAGACTGACCGGCCCGGGCAGGACCCCGTCGAAATGGAAGCGTCCCAACTCGTCGGTATCAGTGGCGACGGCGCCACCGGCCAAGTGCAGTTCCACCGTCACCTGCCGTGCCGGGTCGATCTGACCCATGAGGCGACCGGTGGCGGCGCTGTACTCGATGTCGATCATCCAGCTGCCGGCCTCGAAGGACAGCATTCGGGCAGTAGCGGTGCTGCGGACCCCTGCGGGCTCCTCATTGGAGTCGTATGCGATCTGGGCCAACTCGGCGTCGATGGTCCTCCAGGAGAGCGCCGCTCTTGCGAAGTCGATCACATCCGTCGGAACCGGATCAGCTTCCGCCAGCCCTTGTCGGAGGAGAGAAGTGACCCTGTCGTCGTGGCGATCTGTGGATTCGCTCATTCGGCATCTCCTCCTTGATTGAAAGAGCCGTCGCCGGCTTCGCTGATACGTGACGTCATTGCTGACTTGAGCCTTTCCAGGCATCGTGATCTGGTCGGGCCCAGACTTCCTACCGGTCTGCCGACTATCTCTGAGATCTGTTCGTAGCTGAGTGGAGGTTCGGTCGTGAGCAGACGCAGCAGCTGCTGGCATTCCTGGCTCAGTGTCCCGAAGGCCGTCACGACTTCCCTGGCCTCTTCGTCTTCGACGAGCATCGCCTCGAGCGATGGGGATTCGTCCGCAATGTCATATTCGAATTCGGTCGGAACCGTCTTGTCCCGGAGACCTCTGACCCGGAGCGCTTCGCGACGACAGGTGGTAGCCAGCCAGCCGGGAAGTCGCTCGGGATCGGTGATGCGGTGACAGTTCTCGACCAGTCTCAGCCAGACGGTCTGGCTCACGTCCTTGGCAGTGGCCTCGTCGAGCCGAAAACTGCGCGCGATCGACCACACCATTTGACTGAACCGATCGACCAAGGCGTTCCATGCCGCCTGGTCGCCCTCGGCAGCCCTGGCGAGTAATTCGCCGTGCGTGGCTCGCGCCAAGGAGGCCATAACCGTCATCGTACGGATCAGAGGGCAGACTCGGCCCTGAAATACAACAAATCTCAGCCGGCCCCGATGCAGATGAAGGAGCTGGCCGCGACATAGCCCTCGGGTGTGTCGCCCACCTCGGTTTGTGCTCGTTGGAGGGCGTCTGAAGGGCTCAGACCGGCGATGAGGCCACGATGGAGCTCGAGCATCAGATCCTTGGTCGCGTCCGAGTCAGGCACGAGGCCGACACTGGCGATGATCGACTTCGTCCCCATGCTCAACAGAGCCGAGCTCAGACCCATCAGCTCCTCGCCGGGGTGGGTATCGGTGAATCCGGAGTCACAGGCGGAGAGCACGACCATCCCAGGCGCGGATTTGAGACGTTCGATGTCGTAGACGTTGAGATCGCCGTCGGCGAGTCGAAGCGAAGAGAACATCGGGTTCTCGAATTGAAAGAAGGCATGACTGGCGATGTGCGCCATGCGGGCTCCGTCGAGAGAGATTTCGACGTTCTCCACGAGGGATTCCTCGGATCTGAACAACGTCGCCCCTGGATAGAGAGCCCCCACTTCGGTCACCTCGGCATCCGACAACTCGAGATCAGGGCCTGCGGCCACCAGCACGTGCCCCATTTCCGGGCTTACCCGGCTGGCCCGGTACCACAACTCTGCCGAAGGGCTGATCGTTACCGGGCGAGCCTGGCAGGTGGAGAGTGCCCACCAGGGTGTGGCGTGCAAACTCGGCGTTGGGACGATGATCAAGGGGCCACTGCCCGGTCTCAATGAGCCGAAGATCATTGTGTCGAGACGCCCCGCCACCTCCCGGGCGGTAGCGACGGAGCCCCGGCCCATCGCGAGACGTCGCATGGTGAATCGAAGACTCTGCAGCTCAGAGACAACCTCGCTCTCGAGCCCGATCTCGAAGAGTCGGAACCGTCCGCTCTGGACGACAATCGCCCACAGCGTTCCGTCGAGTGAAGTCAACTCCACGCAAGCGCGGTCGCCCAGGGCGCCCCCCAATTGCGCCGGACTGACTCGATCCGCGGCGACACCGGAGCGGTGAGTGAGCCGGGCTCGTCTCCGGATCGACTCCTGAAGGCGTCGCTCTCGTCTCAATAGACCGACCTCGTCTTGGGAGAGGGCATCTCTCATATCCGAAGAGACCTGGCGCAGCTCTGCCAACTGCGCGGCGAGCTCTTCATCGGCAGGAGGAGCAACCGGCCGGTAGACAAGGGCACGGCCTCTCGTCCGCTCCATCCAGGCGAACACCCGACGAGGTCGACGCGACTCCAGGGCCATGTGCAGGCCGAGCCTGCCCAGATCATGGGCGTGACGCTCGACCCCCATCCTGATGTCGGTGGCACCCAGAGCGGCCTGATAATCGTCGAGTAGATCCAGTCCGGCTCGCACCGCGGCGTCGGCTCCTCTGCGATCCCCCTTTATGGTTCGAAGCAGCGCAGTTGCCAGCCGCGATTGGAGACGGATCTCGATGGGTCCGCCTTCGTGCTGGGCCACCCGGCTCAAGTCACGCCGAGCCTGCTCCTCGAGGCCGAGCTGGAGGGCAATGGATCCGGCGAGCAGCCAGGCACGAAACGCACCCATGTTGTGACTCCTCTCGTCGAGCCTCTCGGCGACTCTGTGGGCCTCTTCGATGAGGAGCGGGTCGTTCGCCCCGGCTTGGTGTCGCGCCTGGATGCAGGTCAAGCGCGCGATCGCAGCCCACATCGCGCGCTGCTGATCCGTGAACATGTCCTCGGCCTGATCCGCCCAGCTCCGGGCAGCTTCGACATCCCCGGCTAACAACGCCGCATGGGCACCTACCAATCGCGCCTCGGCCTCGTCCTCGGCAAGCCCTGCTCGATGGAGGTCGACGGTAATGGTGCGCACGAGTGCAATCGCCTCCCGAAAGAGCCCGGCCGACAACAGGACTTCGCAACGGCTCACCTGGGTTTCGGAGGCGGTTCCGAGAAGCTCGATGAGTTTCTGCTCGCTCCGGTCGAAGAAGTCGAGGGCGAGAGGAATGTCGCCACGCATGGATGCCACCACGCCGAGCCCGTGATCAATGCCGGCTACCCCGATCTCCCGATGATCCAAGGCGTCGATCGACCGAGCTCGCCGCAGGTCGTCCTCCGCATCGCCCAGGTTGCCCACGTCGATCTGGACCATTGCCCGATTATGGAGAGTCATCGCCATCGACTCGCGATCACCGTGCTCCTCGAAGACCGGAAGCGCCCGTGCGAAAGAGGCCAGAGCCCTTGTGGTGTCACCCAGACGGCCGAGAACACTGCCGCGTTGGAACTCGACCTCGGCCAGGAGCAATCCCTCTGCGTACCGGGCCGCTTGATCCAGCGTCCGGAATGCGCCGGAAGTGTCTCCGGCGAACGCCAACGACCCACCCAGCGACATCAAGGCCGCCGATCGAAGCGCCGGATCGCCAGACACCACCGCTTCAGCCACCGACTGCTCCCCGTAAGCAATTGATTCGGTCATGTCGGCACTGAGTCGTGCGCTGATCCCGAGGGCCCGAAGGGTCATCGACCTGGCGACATGATCTTGATCGGGCAGACTGCCCAAGAGCGCCAGGCCCTGTTCGAGGGCCTTCTGCGGATCGGCTTGGGCCAGCCCGAGCAAGGCTTTGGGGTCATCTCTTGGATCGGGATGACCCGTCACCAAGGCATCCTCCATGAGTAGGGTTTCGCGACGGCGAACAATGTCTTCGCCACGACTCCAAACTAGATCAGCCGGGGCCACGTCTGGGGGCTGCTTTGTACAAACGGAGATGGGTCGTCATGGTGTTGCTGCTCGCGCTGATCGGTCCCGCATGTACCGGCGACGCAGGGGAGGCGACCACCACCACGACCACAATTGCGTCCACCACATCGACATCGGTCGCCGCAACGACAACGGTCGACGGGGGCACCGGAATACCGATTCCTGAGGCACCCCCTGCCTCCTGTTTCTATCTCGATGGATTCATCGCGTTGGAGGAGGGGCAAGGCGACGCGGCCGTTGCCGCCCTCGAGGAATTCGATGTGGAACTCGCTGTGGTCTCGGCTGCGGAGGTGCTGGGAGACTCGGAAGCGGTGGAGCCCCTCGACAACGCGATCGACCTTCTCTCCACCAGCGTGGACTCACTCGACGTGGCCACCGCCCTGGGGGAAGTTCAGATCACCGCCGGCCCGATATACGCAATGGGTTACGCCGCACACTGGCGGTTGAAACCTGGCACGGACCCGATCTCCCGTCCCGGTGCCCAAATCCCCAATCCCGACAGGGACCTGGGCGAAGGTGTGATAGCCGTGGTGGATTCCGGCATTGTCGTCGAACCGCTCCCGGATTGGATGTCGCCTGAGCACGTCCTGTACGACCCGACGGACATCGAGACCATCGGACCTGAGCCGAATGTGGCCAGCCATGGCACCTTCGTCACCTCACTGATCCGCCAGCTCGCGCCCGAGTACCGAGTTGCCTTCGCCAGCGCCAAGCCGACCACGCTAGAAAACATCGTCCAGCGCGACGACGAGGTTCCCGATGATGTGACATACATCTCGACCGAGCTCCATGTGGCCGAGGCGATGATCCGGCTCACACAGCGACCAGAGCTGGACGACGGCAACCTGCTTGCCCTCAATCTCTCCCTCGGGACCTACACGTGTAACCCGGGCCGGGACCCGACAATGGTGACCACGATGGCTTCGATGAGACTCTGGTTTGCGTCGTTCCCGAACAGCACGGTGTTCGCCGCTGGAGGCAACGAGGCGTACGAAGCACCGTTCTGGCCGGCGGGTCTCTCCAGGTTCCAACTTGATCCCACGATCCAGACCGACTGGGTGCGTGGGGTCGGTGCTGCCAACGGAGCCGGCGACCAGGTGGTTTGGGGCCCCGCAGCAGTAGCACCATCAGCAGTGGCCCCTAAGCCGGCCCCGCAACGGCTATGGATCACCGATGTCGCGCCTGGATGTGACCTGCTGGGTCTGCGGGGTGGTACCGCCGCCGATACAGCCACCGTCGTGGCCTGGAGCGGCTCATCGTTTGCCACCGCGGTGAACGCAGCGTTGGACGCGGCCGGGGTCCCACCAACGTCGGTGGGACCACCGGGCGAGTACGACTACAGCGTCCCGAATCTCCTGTTCGAGGAGCTCGGCTCCTGTGATCTGCCCTGAGCCGAGGATCAGGTCGCGGGGAGTTGCTTGCGACGATCGGCCTTGAAGGTCTGGGTGATCGAGTCCCAGCCGTGACCGACCGCCTTCGCCAGACGGGCAAAGGCTCCGGGCGCTTGCGGTCGTGCTGTCCTGGCGAGCCGATGGCTGTCGGCCTCGGCCAGAAGCCTGCTGCGCTTCTCGTTGGCCAGGGCGTAAGTCATGTCGTGGGTGTAAGGGCTCATCTCTTCCTCCATTGATTGGTGTGGCAAGGCGCCACACATGTCGGAAAGAGACCGGCGATAGTCACCTGATACATGCCGTCGACGAGGCCACCACCGACGGACTGCGAACATGTGGCGCGCCGATGCTCGATCATTACCTGCCCCTCTACGACATCAGATCCAGGCACACTGTCGGGGTCGCCGCCACACCCGAAGACGTGTATCCGATGGCCCGCAAACTCGATCTTTCGGGCTCCTGGCTGATCAGAGGCCTGTTCATGGCGCGAGGTCTGGGCAGACGAACCTCTCTGGGCGATCTGGAGAAGATGGGCTTCTCACCATTGGTCGAAGACCCGCCGAACGGATTCGCCCTCGGGGTGATCGGCCGCTTCTGGAAGCCATCGGGTCAGTTCGTCGATTACCAACCGGGCTCGTTCCGTGAATACGACCGTCCCGGCACGGCCAAGGCAGCATGGAGTTTCGAGCTAACCGAATCGATGACCGGCACAACCCTGGCCACGGAGACCAGGGTCCTCTGTCTCGACAGTGAGAGCAGACGCAGCTTCGCCCGCTACTGGCGCGTGATCGGCCCATTCAGTGGCCTGATCCGCGAGGAGGCACTCCGGATCATCAAACGGAACGCCGAGACGGGCCCACTCGCCCATCCAGACTGAATCAGTTTAGATCGCGTTGTCGTGCCCGATGGGCGGCGACGTTCTCCCGGGTGGTGCAGGTGTCGGAGCAATGGAGACGGGAGCGATTCCGCGACGTGTCAACGAAGACGTCGTCACATGTCGTCGACTGACAGATCCCGAAGCGGCCGAAGCCGCCCTCGATCAACGCCACGCTGAGGGCCATCGCCGTGATCGCCCCCAGGTAATTGGAGGGGCTTCCGCCTTCTGACTCGAAGTGCAAGTGTGGGCCCGGGCCGTGGACACTCACTCTCGGCACGGCATTCATGTCGGAGAGCAGGTCGTTGAGCACTGCTGCCGCCTCGGCCTCGTTCGGTGCCTCGAACACCTGACGCAGTCGAGCCCGCAATGCCCGTGCCTCGTGGAGGTCGCGCTCTCCCGGCTTCCAACCGGACCGGCACCAATCGCCATGATGAGACTCGATGAAGACTGCGACATCGGATGGCG
>CAZRID010000100.1:0-9396 GCA_964600055.1 uncultured Acidimicrobiaceae bacterium | reverse complement strand
AGCCAGCCAACGAGCTCGGCATCGAGCTCACTGGCGACCTCGGGTCGTGTGTCGAACATGCCTCGACGCTAGTTGGCATGGCGCCTAGCCGGCATCCGGTGACTAGCCGTTCAAAAGCACCATTCTGACTAGTCCTGGATAGACCCGGAGTTTTGTCAAGCCTGACTGGCGTTCCTTAGGGGCGGAAGATGCTATCCGTCAATAACAGCCCAGCCCGTGGGTTCAGCGTTTCGCGCCTCTGTCCGATACCAGATCATGGCCTTGGCGAGTCAGGAAGCTCAGAATCGACGCCCCTTGGCGGTCACGCTCGTGTTTGCCCTTCTGCTCTCATTGTGCATTGTCGTGTGGCCGGCGACCAGCGTCGAGGCGGCCACCGGCACCTATTACTTGAAAGGCTCGGGGGTCCCGAAGGCGGACCTGTCGACCTCGGCTCCGACGTCGAATTCCTTGCCGAACTATGACCCTGGTTCCGACTCTGATCCCGGGCGGAAGCTGGACAAGAGCGACAACGGGTGGAACGAGAACGATGCGGGCAAGTATCAACTCTGGGTGGCGCCGAAGGGCGAAATGGCGATCGACGGTCAAGTGACGCTCACCTTCTGGAGTGCCATGAAAGACTTCAACGACGACAAGGAAGGCCGGGTCGAAGCCTTCCTGCTCGACTGCACGCCCGGTGGGAGCAACTGTGCTCTCATCGATCAGGGCTCGAGGGTGTCCGATCCCTGGAGCCCGTCCGGGTCATGGGTGTCGAACACGATCGACTTCGGTTCCGTGTCTTACTCGATCGCAGACAATCGGTCACTTGCCATCAAGGTGGTAGTTGGCGATCACTCCGACGACGACATGTGGTTCGCCTACGACACCACCTCATTTCCCTCGAGACTGTCGCTGCAGACCGTCACCTCGACGACGACCACCACTACGAGCACCACGACCACCCCCCCCACCACCACCACGAGCACCACGACCACGACGAGCGTCCCGGCGAGCACAACAGCCACGAGACCACCGGCGGTGACCACAACGACACTCGCCTCTTCGGCCCCACCGTCCACCGACGCTTCCAACGTCGAGACCACGACGACGACGACGACCACAGGCTCGGGCGGTTCCAGCACCACCCTGGCCGGCACGCCGGTCCAAGGATCGGACCCCCCAGACGCTTCCGGGCCCGTCGCGGAGGGTATTGGGGTCTCGCTGCCGGAGGGGGCGGGCACCGCTGGTGACCCGGTGTCGACAGGTCTCGCTGATCCTGCTCTGGCGGCGATGGGGGCGCAGGAAGCCTTGACCGACTCGTCGATGAGAGAGGCTGCCTGGGCTGGCCACATGATCGAAGGCCTCGAGCTGGTCATACCCAGGTGGGCCGTAGGCATGGTGGCTTCGCCATTGTTGGTGTTGGGATTCGTGTTCGAGGCCATGACCGATAGCGGCAGGGCGATCATGCTGCCCCTGGCCCTGCTCACTGCAGGACTTCTCTGGGTTGTATTCGAAAACCGGGTCTTCACCCTGGCGTCGATCCGCCGACACGACGACGAGGCCGAAACATGATGCTGCGTCGTTTCTTGCCCTGGCCGCGGCCTGATTCTCATGCGGAGCCGGAGCCAGCCGGCGGCCAGGGCGTGAACGATTTGTCGGATCGGGAAAGCGGTCCGTCGAACCAGGATCGGCGTAGAGCGATCGTCGTCGGCGTCGTGGTGGCCTTGGCCGGCGTAGTCGTCGCCATGGCCGCGGTGTTCACAACGGCCAGGAGCTCTGTGCAGATTGCCGAGTTGGGCACGCGGGGCATCTACGACGAAGCGGTACTCAGCGTCGCCGCCACAACCCGCAACAGAGCGGTTCAGGCTTTCCTCATCCTGTCCGCCACCGACGTCGGCATCGCATCCGAAGCCGAGCTCGCCCAATCAGTTGACGCAGTCGATGACGGCGTGGCCGAGCTTGCGGTCAGGGTCGATCGTCTCACCAGTCAGGTATCACAGGCAAACCAGCGCGAGCGATTGCAGGAGGCCACCGACGACTTCGCGGCCTCAGTGGGCAACCTTGTAGAAGGGATCGAGGAAGCCGACGCTTCGGCGGGTGCCGCCCACCTCAGGAGCATCGATGACGACTATCAGGTCTTGGCTGAACTTCTCGCCGCCGATCGCGACCTGATGGTTCACGATCTGGAGCTGGCCCAGGAGGATGCCGGGCGCATAGCCAATGCGGCCCGCTTCCTGGTTGCCTTTGCCATTCCCCTTGGTGCCGTGTTCGCCTTCCGCCGTAGTGTTCGTCGTCGGCAGCGTCAACTTGCCCTCGAACAGGAACTGGTGAGACAACGTGAGATCGCCCAGACCAAGGACGACTTCATCGCCGACGTCTCTCATGAGCTGCGGACACCTCTGACCAGCATCTACGGCTTTGCCTCGACCCTTCTCGATGAGGAGATCTCGTCCAATCCTGAGCTGACCACCGAGTTCGCGACATTGATCGCGGTGGAGGCCGACGAGTTGAGTCGAATGGTCGACGACCTACTCACCACAGCCCGAGCCGACAACGATGGACTTGTCTTCCGTTCTGAGAAGGTCAACCCACACACCGAGGTCGAATCAATACTCGGCCCGATGGAAGCGATGGGCATAGTGGTTCATTCGAAGGTCGCCGTCGACGACGTGAGTGTCGATCGACTCCGACTACGACAGGTCCTGCGAAATCTCTTATCCAACGCCCACAAACACGGTCAGGCACCCATCGCGATCACCGGGCGGGTCGAGGGGTTACGTTATGTCCTCGCCGTGACCGATTGCGGTCCGGGGGTCCCGGCCGATCTCGAGAATCGACTGTTTCAGAGATTCATCCATGAAGGCAGGGATCCTTTGTTGACCGGCAGTATCGGACTCGGTCTGTCCATAGCTCGGCTGCTGGTGCGAAAGATGGGAGGAAATCTCACATACCGTCGATTCGACGGCCTGACCACATTCGCAGTCGAACTTCCACTTTGGGTCGATCCGGATGACTCAATGACTGAAGACGAGCCGACCTCAGAGCCGGTCACCGTCAGTTGAACCTTGGGGGCTCGGTAGTGGACAACCCCTGGTTCCCCCGGTTCTCATGCGAGAACGGATAGAGGCCGGTTACTTCTTCTTCTTTGAGAGGTCGCCGAGGATCTGCTGGGAGGCGAAACGGCCGGGAGCTCCCATGACACAACCGCCGGGGTGGGTCCCAGAGCCGCACTGGTAGTAGCCCTCGATCGGGGTGCGGTACTGGTTCCAACCCGGAGCGGGGCGGAAGAAGAACATCTGTGGGGCGAGAAACTCGCCGGCGAAGATGTTGCCCTCGGTGAGCCCAACGGTGCGCTCGATGTCGAGGGGGGTCACCACCTCCCGATGGAGGACCAGGTCCCCGAACCCGGGGAAGAAGCCCTCCAATGTTTTCTGCACCACGTCGCCGAAGTTGTCCCGCTCGGTGTCCCAGTCACTCTCCTTGAGGTGATATGGGGCGTACTGGATGAAACAAGACATCACCGCCTTGCCCGGGGGGGCCATATCGGGGTCGACGTTGGACTGGATGCAGCCGTCGATGTACGGCTTCTGGGAGTACCAGCCGTATTTGGCATCGTCGAAGGCACGCTCCAGGTAATCGAGCGATGGGCCCATGTTGATGAAACCCCGGTACTGGTCGGAACGACCCTCGAGTGCGGGGTAGGTCGGGTTGGCGTCGAGGGCGAAGTTGACCTTGGCCGAGGTCCCCTGGAACTTGAAGCGACGGATGTTCTCGACCAGATCAGTCGGAAGCTCCCTCGGGTCGACCAGTTGCATGAAGGTCCGACGGGGATCGACCGCGCTGACCACGGTCTTCGCCTCCAACTCGGTCCCGTCTTCAAGCATGACACCGGTCGCCCGGCCGTTCTTGGTCACAACGTGGTCCACCGGGGACTCGAGCCGGATCTCTGCGCCAAACGCTTCGGCGGCCCGGGCCAGGACCTGGGTGAAGCCACCGTTGCCGCCCTTGTGGAAGGCCCAGGACCCGTACTCGCCGTCGTGCTCACCAAACGAGTGATAGAGAAGGACCAGCCCCGAGCCTTGGGAGCGGGGGCCGACCTTGGTCCCGATGATCCCCGAGGAAGCCAGAAGACCCTGCATGATGTCCGACTCGAAGTAGTCCTCGAGGATGTCGGCCGCGCTGCCCGTCATCAGCCGGATCGTGTCGTGGAGGACGTTGGGAGGCAGATCTGCGAGATAGGCGCCGATCGCAGCCATCCGGGCTCGCTCCTCGGGGTCCTTCGAGGTGATATCGGGCGGGATGGAGTCCATCAGGGGCCTGATGGCGTGGACCACCTGTTCCATCATGTGCGCGTAGGCGTCGTAGGCATCGGCGTCGTGAGGCGAGTGCCTGGAGATCTCATGGTGGTTCTCGTTCTTGTCCTGACCGAGCAGCATGTAGTCGCCATTCTCCATCGGGGCGAAGGTCGACGGCATCAGCAGCGGCATGAACCCGTGCTTGGTCAGCTCCAACTCGTGGATGATCTCGGGCCGGAGCAGGCTCAAGGCGTAGGAAAAGGTGGTGAAGCTGAACCCGGGGTGGAGCTCTTCTGTAATCGCAGCCCCACCGACGAGGTGACGTCGCTCCAGGATCAGCGTCCTGAGCCCGCCTTTGGCCAGATAGGCGCCATTGACCAGGCCGTTGTGACCGCCGCCGATGACAATGGCGTCGTACTTTCTCTTTTCGGGCATCGCTACCTCAGGCTGTCTTTCTCGGTGGATTGAAGAAGGGGAGACGGCTCACATTGGCCTTGACCACGTCATAGCGGTGGTCGATTGTGACCTCGAGCCCGACCTCGGTGCCAATCGCCGCATGCTCGGGCCGAACCCGGGCGATGCCGATGTGACGCTGAACCATGGGGGAGTAGACAAAGCTCGGGGTGTACCCGATGCGGTTGAGTTTTTCGTCGTAGAGCATCATCCCGCCGTGCTCGGGGATGTGGTCCTTGGGGGGGACCAGTCTTCTCTCGTTGTAAACCCGGTTCCAGTCCTCCCAGTCGGCGGTGATCCCAACCGTCTTCCACCGGGAGGTGCCGTCCTTCAGCTCGCGCTCGATGGCGCGTCGGCCGATGAATGCCCGATCATCGGTCTCCAGGTCGCGGAGCATCCAGCCCATCCCCAACTCGTGGGGCGTGGTTCGTTGGTCAGCGTTCCAGGCATACCGGGAGGAGTAGAAGTCGACATCGATCAAGACCAGGCCGGCCTCGATGCGGGTAATGAGGAGGGCGATCTGGCCGGCAGGGATCACACCGTATGGGGCCGCAACCTCGAACACGGCGTCCCAGATCTTGACCGCATCGTCCCGCTCGACCCAGATCTCATACCCGAGGTCACCGGTGTACCCGGTGCGGGAGATGGTGACGGCGGCGTCGCCGATCTTGGCCGGGGTGAGATGGAAGTAGCCGATTCCCTCCATCTCCGGGGCTAGTTGCTTGAGGATCTCCCGGGCGTACGGCCCCTGGAGGGCGAGGGCACCATAGTGGTCCGAGACGTCCTCGATCTCGACGGACATCCCATCCACGAGGTCTTGGAGATATGCCATGTTGGGCTCGGCGGCGCTGAGTAGGAACTCGTTCTCGGAGTGACGGAGGATGACCCCATCTTCCACCACATAGCCCTCCTCGTCGCACCAGAGGGTGTAGTGCGCCTGACCCGGGCGGCACTTACGGATGTCACGGGCCAGCACCCCGGCCAGGAATGTCTCGGCGTCCTTGCCCGCTATCCGGTACTTGTAGAGCGGTGAGGTGTCGATGACCCCGGCCGAGTTCCTGATGGCGAAGTACTCGAACTTGTCCGCCATCTGGTACTTCTCGGTGGCCATGTACCCCGACCAGTGACTCCACAGGCCCGTCTGGTTGGCGGCGCTGGTCCTGGGATGAAACGGGGTTTCACGGATCAAATCTGGTACCTCGGCTCGGTCCGCTCACTGTAACCCGAGTTGGCTGAATCGTCATTCAGCTTTGCGGTTACGCCCCCGCGGCAGGGCGGAGGGGATCTCCTCAGAATCCCCCCTCCCGGCTAGCGCCGTACTCCCCCCTGCGGGGGAGAAACAGAAGCCACGCCAGGGCGGAGGGGGACTCTTGTCTCCTCCCCCGAAGGGACAGAAGCCACGCCAGGGCCGGAGGGCGATTCTTTGTTTCCTCCCCCGGAGGGGGAGGTGGCCCGCTAGGGCCGGAGGGGGATCTTGTCAGCCCGGTCGAGATGCCGGGGAGGAAACGGCTGGATTCGACACCATGAGCGGCCCGATGGGGATACATTCCTCAGGTCAAAGTTGAATGGAGAGTCAGTCTTATGAAGCGCGTCGTCGTCTTGCTGGTTGCCGTGCTGGTCGCGGCGTTATCGGTTCCCATTGCATCGGCCCAGGAGGAGGGGTCCGAGGACATTCTCAGAATCGGTCTGACCCAGGATTGGGAGACCCTGAATCCGACCTCGGGGTTTGCGGTCAGCGAATACGAGATCTGGAACATCCACTACGCCACACTGACCGACAAGGCGGCGGCCGACTTCGAGACCACGCCCGGTCTCGCTGAGTCATGGGAGGAGGTCGAACCCGGCCTCAGCTACACCTACACATTGCGGGAGGGTCTGCTCTGGTCAGATGGTGAGCCTTTGACCGCCGAGGACGTGGCCTGGAACATCAACACGGCCCGGGATCAGGGGTGGGACAACATGATCTCGACGGTGGCGAGTATCGAAGCCACCGTGATCGACGAGCGGACCGTCCAGCTCACCTCGTCGGTCCCCGATCCCAAGCTCCCCACAATGGACATATATCTGGTGCCCCAGCACATCTGGGAGGCGATAGCCACCGACTACGACGCCGCCACTCAGTACGCCGCCGACGATGGGGTCGGCAGCGGGCCCTTCGTGGTCAGCGAGTTCACCAAGGGCCAGTCGGTGGTGATGGACGCCAACCCCAACTACTGGGGATGGGAGGGCGATGAGCCGCCGTACGACCAAATCATCTTCCGTTTGTTCGAGAACCCTGACGCCATGGTGGCCGCCCTCCAGAATGCTGAGTTGGATGCAATACATAGTTTCCCGGCCGGGTCAGCGACAGCACTCGACTCGGACCCCAACATCGAGATCCTGGCCGGTCAGCAGGGTGGGTTCGAAGAGATCGCCATCAATGGCGGCGCCGTCGAGGGCCAGCCTCACCCGGCCCTCATGGACATCGAGGTGCGCAGGGCCATCGCCCATGGCATCGACAAGGCGGCAGTGATCGAGGACTTGTGGTTCGGTCTCGCCGAGCCACTGGAGACGGTGAGCCCGTCGGCCGACCCCAAGTGGCTACCTGAGATCCCCGCGGAGAGCCAGCTCGGTTACGACCCCGACCAGGCCAACCAGATTCTCGACGAAGCTGGGTATCTCGACACCGATGACGACGGGGTCCGGGAGATGCCCGACGGGTCCAACCCCATAGTCCTCAGGCACGGCGTGAATACCGACAGCGACACCGCGGGGCCCATCGGCGAGTTGTTCGTGGGATGGATGGAGGAGATCGGGATCGGAGTCGAACTGGCCTCTTACGACCAGGATGCATTGTTTGGGGTGATCGTGGAGGGCACGTACGACACGTTTTATTGGGGTTGGACGCCCTTCGTCGACCCGGATCCGATGCTGTCGTATTTCACCGAGGCCGAGGTCGGGAACAACAACGACGCCAACTGGACCGACCCGGAATACGAGGCAATGTATCTGGCGCAGAAGGAAGAGGTCGATGAGGAGGCGCGGATCGGGATCGTGCATGACATGCTGACTCTGTTCCACGATGCCGCCGTCTACATCCCGGTGAACCTGGCTCCTGACCTCCAGGCCTATCGGACCGACACCTTCGAAGGATGGGCGAGACAGCCTGCCGAAATCGGGCCCGTCATGTTCAGCAACTCTTCGCCGAGCTATGCGCAGCTCACGCCGATCTCAGCGGATGGAGATGGGTCGGATTCCAGCAACTTGCTGCTGTGGGGCGGGATCGCGGCTGGGGTGATCGTGATAGCTGGTGTCTTCCTGGCAATGCGACGGAGGACGACTAGCGACGATCGGGAGTAGCCAGCTGACCACCGAGCAACCGAGGAAACGGGGGCAGGGGCCACTCATCCTGCGCAAGGTTCTGGGGTCGCTCCTCACCCTCGGATTCGTCCTTGTCTTCAACTTCTTCCTGTTCAGAGTGGTCCAGACCGATCCCATCGGATCGTTGTTTCGGGGTCGCAACGTCCCCGCGGAGACGCTGGACAATCTGCGCAGTGCGTTCGGGTTGGACCAGCCGCTGGGCACTCAGTTCCTCTTCTACCTGAGGGAGACCTTCCAGCTAAATTTCGGGCTGTCCTATCAGAGCAGGCAACCAGTGTGGGACGAGATCGTGGCCGCCATTCCGGCCACGGTGGCGCTGGTCGGGGTCGCGGCGATTCTTTCCGCCGTGATCGGCACGATCGGAGGGATCATCGCCGCCTGGCGCAGGAACACATGGAAGGACCGGAGCATCACCTCGGGGACCATGGTGTTCTATTCGATGCCCGATTTCTGGCTGGGGATGATCCTCCTCGTGGGGTTTGCAGTCGTGCTGGGATGGTTCCCGGTGGGAGGCATCACGGACGCAGGGTCGAACGAGACCGGTTTGGCGCTGTTGATGGATCAGCTCTATCACATGTTCCTGCCCGCCCTGACCCTGACCCTTGCCTATCTCGGCGAGTACACGCTGGTGACCAGGAGCTCTTTGCTCGAGGTGATGGGTGAGGATTATCTAACCGTGGCGCGGGCGAAGGGGCTACGTGATGTGGTGGTGCGTAACCGTCATGCCGTCCCCAACGCATTGCTGCCGGTGGTCACCCTCACCGCCATCAACTTCGGTTTTGTGCTGTCCGGGGCAATCGCGGTAGAAGCCGTGTTCTCCTGGCCCGGCCTGGGCAAGGCCACCGCCGACGCCATCCGAGGCCCCGACCTGCCCATGCTCCAAGGACTTTTCCTGTTGTTCAGCGCGGCAGTCATCGTCTTCAACCTGATTGCCGACCTCACCTACAGCTGGCTCGACCCGAGGGTGAAGGAGGTATGACCAGCCTGGCCATGCAGCGGCGCAGGGCAACGGCGAGTCGGGTGTGGAAGCAGTTCCGCAGCTCCCGCGAGGGGATGGCTGGTCTCGCCGTCCTCGCCGTGTTCGTGCTGATGGCCCTGGCCGCCCCCCTCCTCGCCGATGTCCGAGAGTTGAGCCCGGTGTTCGCCCGCGCGTCGGGCAACCCCCAGTGGGGGACACCGAGCGATTTCCCGCCATTGGGCACCGACTACATCCGTCGCTCGGTGTGGGCCCAGTTCGTCTGGGGCTCCCGGGTCAGCCTGTTCGTTGGCCTGGCTGCCACGGTCCTCACCATCCTGATCGGGTCGGTGGTGG
>CAZRID010000099.1:0-9470 GCA_964600055.1 uncultured Acidimicrobiaceae bacterium | reverse complement strand
ATCAACGGCTTGGGCTCGTCTCCCCGGATCGCCTTGCGGTCACTTGCCATGGTCTCTCCTCTCTCGGGAACGTGTCTGGACCACTCAGCTCGCCGTCTAAACCGTTGTCTTCTGAAGCAGACCGGTCACCTCGTTGATGTCGTGGACGCCGACCAGATCTGAGGGCAATTCCATGCCGACCCGGGCGAAGTATTCGGCCAACAGCGCAGGGGCGTCTACCACCAGACCGAGGTGTAGCGAGATCACCTGGAGTGCACCGTGTTCCGCCTCCTCCGAGTAACCCCCGACCACGTCCCTCGGCACGATCACCCGAAAGTCGCGGTTGGCGGCGTCGAAGGCGGTGGACAAGACACAGGCGTCGGTCATCGTCCCGGTGAGCACCACGTTGTGGACATCCAGGTTTTGCAGCAGGAATTCCAAGTCAGTGGGATAGAACCCCGACAACCGCTTCTTGGTGCGGATGTAGTAGTCGCCCTCCTCCTCTTCGGTGATCAGGTCGAGCCATTTGGTCCCCTCCCAGGAGTGCTCGTCCATCAACTCGTTGTCTTCGACGTACAGGTAGTAGAGCACCCGCCAGTTGGCCATCCGGTTGTGCTTTCGGTTGTTGAGATCGTCGATCCCCCCGTCCCGCTGCCAGTGCTGGACATGGATGATCGGAATACCCATCCTCCGACACTCGGCCTGGAAGCGGTTGTGGGCGGGGACGCGCTCTCGGGCACGTGGCACCGCCAGCGTCAGCCGGTCCTCCTCACCCACATGACCGCGGTGCATGTCGATCTCGAGGACTGCGGTGTGGGCAGGATCCAGCCAGGTCTCGAATGCATCCGCGTAGCCGGGGACACCCGGCGGGAGGGTCAACCTGTTCCGATTCTCCATGTAGCAATACATGTCCGTCTTCATGCTTCCACCTCCTCGTCGGGTGTCCTCACAGTCATGTCATCAACCGCAGCCGATGGACGCCGGGTCAATTGCAGCGCCGGTCCCTTCGGCACCAATGGTGGGATCGCCAGTGGTCTCGTCCGGGATGGTGATCTCACCGGAACGCACCTTGGCAACTATGTCCTCATACTGGGCCAACTCGTCCGCGCTCAGCATCCCCTCGATGTTGGTGTAGAGCGGAGCGTCGATCTCAGGATTGTTGAGGGCGTCGAAGTCCAAGAAATCGCTCTCCTCGAAACCATCACCCGCCCCCTGCTCGATGATCGACGAGGAAGTGAAGGTAAGACCGTGGATCGCCGAGGTCATCACATGGTCGGGGTCGAGCGACTGGCTCTCGTAGTACGAGGGAACCACCCACACCTGGCCGTCGGCCTCGGCGGCAGCTTCGATTATCCCGAACACCGCCGAGTCGGTCGCAGAAAGGATCACATCCGCCCCACCGGCGATTTGCGCCTGGGCCGCCGATTTGGCGATACCGGTGTCGGTCCAAGTCTCGATGTACTGCTGGGTGAAAGTGATGTCAGGATTGACACACCGGGCGCCGAGATTAAACGCTTCTGGCTGGCGGGTTAGACCCGGAAAGGCGAAGCCATTGAGCGAGGCGACGTGCCCGCTCTCTGTGACCATCGCTGCCAGGGCACCTGCGAAGAAGTTGGCGTTGTGCTGGGCGACGTCGATCCAGCAAAGGTTTGCCGGCCACTCCTCGCCCTCAGTGGGGTTGTACGGCGCCAGACAGATCTGCACGTCTGGGAACTGCTGAGCCAGGGTGAGCGCCGGCTCCACCATTGCGCCGTGGGCGATCAGGATCAGGTCGAAGCCCTCCGAGGCGAATGCCGATCCTTGCTGGACCACCGCAGCCGGGTCGTTCAACAACTCGACCGACTCAACGGATATGTTGGGGTTGGCTTCCATCGCCTGTTCAGCCCCGTCGAACCATGCGTTCGACCAGGAGAGGTCGTCGGCGGTCCCTGGGTAAATCAGAGCTACTTGGTATGACTCGCCGTCCGGCGCCGCCGTGGTTTCCGTGCTCCCAGCGGTGGTTTCCGTGCTCCCAGCCGTGGTTTCGGTGCTCCCGACGGTGGTTTCGGTGCTCCCGACGGTCGTGGTGGACTCCCCGGTATCGCCAGCACACGCCGCAAGGACCATCGCGATTGCTGTCACCAGCAACAGCCATCGGGGAGCCCATCTCGGCTTTGACTCTCGCATCTGCTCCTCCATGTTGTGGTTGTGCCGCTGTGCAGCAGCACTCGATCTACTTTACCCACAGCAAACGAAAGGTGTTCGGAGAAGCCTGGGAGTACGTGGATAATTGCAGGCTCAAGCGCCGGCCCGGCGATACGGGATGCCAACCGCCGCTGGGTAGGTCGAGCCTGGAGCGAAGACGACAGCTATAACGGTAACTAGATAGGGAAGGGCCACCCAGAACTGCCTGGGTACCGACTGCAGAGCCGGCACCTGGGCGGCGAGGAATTGAAGACCCTGGGTCAAACCGAAACCGAGGGCGTAGACCATGATCCACAGCGGTCGCCATTTCGCGAGCACGACAACCCCCAGGGCAATGAATCCCCGTCCGGCAGTCATACCCGGCACGAAGCCTCCCGAGGTGGCGAGGACCAGAGCCGAGCCACCGAGAGCTGCCAGGACTGACCCCACAATCACAGCCGGGTAGCGCAGTCGCAAGACGTCCAATCCGCCGGACTCCGCAGCGAGCGGCCGTTCGCCGGCCGCTCGCGCGTAGAGGCCGTACCAGGTCTTGTTGAGCAGGTACCACACGCCAAACGCCATCACAATGGCGAGATACAGCATGAGGTTCTGCTTGTTGAGGATCTCCCCGACCCAGGGGATCGAGCCGATGCCCGGAATCGTGATCCCCATCAGCGTCTCCCCGTTCTGCCCCGCCAGGTAGAGCGAGTGGAGGGTCCCGGTGAGGCCCACAGCGAAGATGTTGAACATCAAGCCGGTGACGATCTGGTCCGTGCCCCGGTTCACGTAGAGGAAGGCCAGCAGGGTGCCGAACACGCTTCCGGCCACGATGGCGGCCAGGATCCCGAGCCCCGCACTGGTTCTAGTGATCCCCATGTATGCAGTGGCGAAGGCACCGATCAGCATCATCCCCTCGATGCCGACATTGAGCACCCCCGACTTCTCGGCGACGGCCTCGCCCAACGCCGCCATCACGATCGGCACCATCGACTGGATCCCGATCACGAAAAAGGCGAGGACCAGAGCCTCACTAGGCATCGACGCTCTCCGGATATCTGAACTTGATGACCTTGGTCACCATCAAGAGGATCACGAAGGTGGCTATCACGATCTCGCCCACCACTGGTGACAACCCGGCGCCGGCCTGAAGGCTGTTCGAGCCGACACGGAGGATGGCGAAAAACGAGGCCGAGGCGATGATCCACAAAGGATGAAGCCTCGCGACGAGCGCCACCCCAATGCCGAGAAAACCGAGGTTGGCTGAGAAGTCCTGCAGGAGGGAGTGATCGCGTCCTTGGACGACCAGCGATCCGGCGAGCCCGGCGAAGGCACCGGCCATGAGGAACGTCTGGACCGTGACACGTTCGGTTCGTATGCCGGACAATCGTGACGCCGGGTTGTTGGCGCCGATCGCTCGGATCGAGAATCCCAACCTGGTGTGCTTCATGACAAACCAGGCGATTACCGCGGTGGCGACGGCAATGATGATTCCGACGTCGACCAAGGAGCCATCGATCGGCCGGGGGAGCTCCGCGTTCACGTGGACGGCTTCGGTGCGCTGTACGAAGCCCTCGGGGTAGACGTCGAAGATGACCCAGGCCGCAAGGCTGGCGGCGACGAAATTGAGCATGAGACTGGTGACGATCTCACTGGCATCGAAGCGAGCTTTGAGCCAGCCGGGGACCGCCCCGTACAGCGCACCGGCCGCCATCGATCCCATCATGACCACCGGGACCAACAGCCACCGCGACCATGTGCCCGGTAGGACGATCCCGAGCACGGCGGCCGCAACAGCACCAACCGTCATCTGTCCTTCACCACCCACGTTCCAGAGGCGGGCGGAAAATGGAATGGCCGCCGCCAACGCGGTCAGGATGAGGATCCCCGTGATGACGACCGTTTGACCGATGTTGAACGGGTTTCCCAGGGCGCCGAGGACGATGGCCTCGACCACTTCTAGAGGGTTGGCGCCCAGCAGCCAAACCAGCGCCGACATCGCCACCAGCGTGCCGGCCAGCGACAAGAGGGTCCTAACCCAGGCAGGAGTCTCCATCTTGTCCGCGGCCGCGACCGTCTCCACCGTCAAGTCCTGCTCCTCTCGACCACGATTCCATACGGTTCGGACCGGCCTCCCGGGAGAGCAGCAGGTCCCCTCGCGATGGCGGCGACCGTACCATCTTGGCTTGAGCCTCGTGAAGGAAGATGGAGTCTTATTGAAGTCTCAGGAGCAGCTCGGGTGAGCCGACACCGAAGGTGAGGTGGCCCTGGGTAGCGGTATTGAGAAGAGGCTTAGCCCACAAGCTTGCCTTAATAGTCAAAGGTCAACTGCCGGGAGCACGGGAAGGGGCTGACTTCGCGATTGGGAAACCGTTTGTCACCGGTTTGAATCCGGGAGTCCGGTTTGATCCGCGTGGGCCTGAGAAACTCAGGTCTTTTATCAGGCTAGGGGCTCTTAACACTGATAAACTCTTGCGTTATGGAAGCTCAGGCTCTCAGGTGGACTGACCAATTCGGAAGAACGTACCAATACTCGCCGTACGACGCGAGTCTCATAGGAGACGCCCAGGTTGACTTTTCTTCAGACGCGACACTGGCTGTCGCAGAAGCCTCGAGCTCCATGGGATCGGTGCCGGCCCTTCCCGCCGCGGGAATTGCCTCTGTTCTTTATCGGTCCGAGTCGAGTGCATCATCTCTGATAGAGGGCGTTGGGCCGGGCACTCGTCGGATTCTCGAGGCCGAGATCGCTGGTGAAGCTGAGATCGACGACGAGGAGGCGCGTCGCGTGGTCAGCAACCTCGAAGCGCTGCGCGATGCCATGGAAACTGAGATACCGGCCAAGCCGGATGATTTCCTGCGCTGGCACCGAAAGCTGATGGAGGGTCACCCACGGATGGCAGCCGAATCGATCGGTGCCTTCCGAGCCGAACAGAACTGGATAGGAGGTGACTCCTCTGGGCCTCGCAATGCGGAGTTCGTCCCCCCGCGACCCGAGGACGTCCCAACTCTGATTGACGACTTAGTCGTCTTCTGTGCGCGTACCGATCTCGCTCCTGTGGCTCACGCCGCAATCGCTCACGCTCGTTTTGAAGTGATCCATCCGTTCGTAGATGGCAACGGGCGCGTGGGTCGACTGCTCATCCAACAACTTCTGCGTCGACGGCTCACCCTGCCGTCTCCGATACCGGTGTCAGCTATTTGGGCTGAAGACATCGATCGGTACGTCCACGGTCTGCGCGCCTACCAGGAGGGCGATGTCGATAGCTGGCTGCAGTTCTTCTCGCTGAGTGTCGTCAGAGCCGTTGACTGGATGACTGATATCTCAGAACGGATCGCGGGTTTGATTGAAGACTTCCAAGCTCGTGTTGACACGCGTGGGGAGTCAGTGACGGTTCGCGTTATTGAGGATCTTCCTGAGTACCCGATCGTGGATAGCCAGGCCGTCGCCAATCGTTATGGAGTAGCTCCCCAGAGTGCGCATGCTGCGTTAGTGCGACTTGAGGAAGTCGGGGTTTTGAGCGAACGGGCTTTCGCCCGAAGGCGGAGGGGTCGACCGCGTCGAATGCTCGCTGCGACTGAGTTAATAGATCTCCTGGCCTGATTTGTGGCCATGTCCGCCACTGAGACACCCCGACCTTGGGATACCTGGCTTCGACTGGTTCCGCGTCGGGAGCTCGGCCCTTCGAAGGCGGGGGATCGCGGCGCTCTGACCAAACGTCGGTCCGCGGTACCCTTGTGTCCATGGACGACGAACGGAGGATGTCCGCTGTCAGGAACTTCTGGAGGCTCGCGTTCGCGCTCATCGGAGTCATCGCAGTCATCCAAGAGCTCCGCAAGCCTCCGGACGAGAGAACCTGGCACGGAAAGGTCGCCGACGTCGTGCCATACGAATTCCGCGTGCCCACAATCGGACGGGTGCGGAGCACGTATTGGAACCCCGAAGGTCCGATCATTTCGGGCAAGGTGTTCGGTGTCGGCTGGGCGCCCAATTTTGGGGCGCTGACCAGGATGGCCGGCAACTGGCGCGCCAGCGCAGATTCGAACCGCCAGCCCTCCTAACCGGTCCGGTTTCCGCGTGGAGGTCAGTGCACGCGGGAGGGAACGGTCACGACCTGGGTGCCCACTCCCCGCAGTCAGTCGAATTGAAGGCGATGTCGTCGTCGGCTATCTCCACGACCGCCTGACCCGAGGGCAGGTCGTTGGCGATGACGTCGTCGATCGTGCCCGAAAGCCCGGACAGCCGCTCCCAGTAACAGGAGTCGCCCCCGGGCGTCTCATAGGTGCCTGAGATGATGTGACTGCCCAGCACCCATTTCCCCTCGGGGATGGCGGTGAGCAGCGGAGCGCGTTCGGTCAGCGGGTACCAGGCGTCACAATCGGTGCCGAATCCGGCGTCCCCATCCATGATCTCGACCACGTCGTGGTTGGCAACATTGCCGTTGGCGATGATGTCCTCCAACTCCCCGGAGAGGCCGGAGAGACGCTCCCAGTAACAACCGAAGAGTCCCTCCACGATGCCGGTCTCGTAGATGCCAGGTTGGACGTCCTCGCCGACGACATGTGTCCCTGCCCCGAACGCCGGTTCCGGTTGGGTGACGATGGTCGTGGGTGTGGCCGTCGTCGTGGTTGCCGGAGCGGTCGTCGTCGACGCCGGGACAGTCGTGGTGGTGGGGGACAGGGTTGTGGCGGTCGTGGTACCAACTGCGGATGTCGATGTGCCGAGGAGTGTGGTCGTGGAACTGGTCCCCGCCTCCTCGCCGTCGCCGCAGAAGGCGATGAGGAGGACAACAAGCAGACCGAGGCCGGCGACGATCAGCCACCAGGGTCGGGACGGAGGCGGCTCCTCCTCGGCTCCGACCCCTGACTCGGGAGCCGGCTCGCCATCGGCGACGCTGTCCATTACCAGGGTGGCATCCTGCGGTTGAGCTGAGGCGGTGGCGATCCTTTCGGCAGTGGTCATCGGAGGTATCACCGACTCACGGAATGCCGCCGGGTCCCGGGGTCGGAAGAAGAGCGGCTGGTCGGCGCCCTCTATGAGGTAGACGTCGTTCTGGCCGGTGTCGGTGATGGCGGGGCCCGTCAGCCGTGCGACTTCGGTGTCATTGACCACCACCCCCACCTCTCCGCCGAGCATGGTGAGGGTCGCCTCGACCCACGGCCCTTCCGACTCCTGCCCGCCGGCCTGGATGTGCCCGTGGAAGTCCTTGCCTTGGCTTGTCATTTGGTGGTCACCTTCCGTCGGGGCGGTCCGCGGAACCTAGTGGTCCGTCGCTGAGAGGATCGGGCTCGCGTGGGGGCCGGAACCTTAGGGTCCGGCGGGCGTGACCAGCATCCGAGGAATTCGTACGGGAGACACCGGGCGCCGACAGCGGTGCACCCGGCCCGTCCCCCGAGAAGCGGTTAGCGGTCGGCCCTCAGCCAGCCCGGCTCGGGATCGCCGAACATGTCGAGCAGGTAGTCACGCGACGCCTCGACCGCCCTGCGCGGCGCATCGAGCGACGCTTTGAGCTTGAAGTCTTCCTTGAGCACATCGCCGTCGACGAGGACGGTCTTCACGTTGGAGATGTCCGCCGCGCAGACGACCGCCCCCACCGGGTCGATGATCGGCGCCACGTTCACAGCCGACCCATCGATGATCACGACGTCGGCCTTCTTCCCGGGTGTGAGCGACCCGGTGCGATCGGCGATCCCTGCGACCTCGGCTCCACCGATCGTGGCCCACGAGAACGCTTCACGGGCGGTGATGAGACCGGGCGATGCCTCCAGGCCATCCAGGTCACAGTCCCAGGCCTCCTGGTGCTTGCGCCCGCGTTCGGACCCGAAGACAGCGTGCATCTGGGTGAACTGGTCGGCCGATGCGGTCGTCGCAACGTCAGACGAAAGCCCGATCGGGATGTTGTACTCGACCGCAGTGACCGCCGGCGCCCAACCGTGTCCCATCTGGACCTCAATCTGCGGGGCGAAGCTGACGTTCCCCCCTGAATCGCGAACGAGCTGCCACTCCTCGTCAGTGAAGTGCGAGGCGTGGACGTAGGTCGTGCCGGGATAGAGGAGGTCCATGTCGCGCAGCGCGGTGATCTGGCCCTTCGTGTAGCCGAACCGGTCCATGGCGACGTGAACCGTGATATTGAGACCGAGCTCCTTGGCCAGCTCCCAGTCGTGACGTACGACATCGGGCTTGCAGAAGCCGGGTCCTCGCGTGGCGAGACCCATGGTGATCCGGCCCTCGTCGGAGCTGAAATACTGCGACCGCACACGGCGCGCCTCGTCACCGTCCGAGGTCAGCACACTGCCCGTGTAATCCGGGCCGAACCACCAGTCCACGAGCGAGGTGTTCGGGAAGCCATACGCGAAGACCGACCTGATGCCAGTCTCTTTGAGCGCCGTGACCGAGGCGTCGGCATGCTCGGGCGTGTTCATGATGTGGGCCCAGTCGACGAGCGTGGTGATGCCGGCGTTGATGCACTCGAGCGCCCCCCACTGTGTCGCCGAGTGGACGTCCTCCGGCCGGTAGTGCGGGGCGAACTTGTCGAGGATCGAGCTGAAGTAGGTGATGAGTGCGAAGTCGGGGGCACAAGTCCGGATGCACGTCTCCCACGTGTGCCGGTGGGTGTCGATGAATCCGGGGATGACGATGTCACCGGCCGCATCGATGACCTTGGCACCGTCGGCGGACAGGTCCTTGCCGATCGCGGCGATCTTGTCGTCCTCGATCAACACGTCCGCCTTCGGCATCTCGCGGAGCTCGGCGTCCTGGGTCAGGACGATCCCGCCGCTGATGAGGATTCGGTCAGTCACAAGTTGAGCCCCTTCTCGCCGCGGATCGGCTCCGCCGGATGACGAAGCCGTGTCGATGGACTTTCTGGTGCGCTTAAGCGCCAACTCCAGACACCCAACTTCGCACCTCTCGCAGGATCGTAACCGTACGAATCCTGAGGGTTCTCGAGAACACGTACCGTATCCCTACTGGGTGTGGGCGGTCGTTGAATCCCTACTAACCGATCGTAGACTTTGCGCGTTCGGAGGTTTTCTTCCCCCTCTGTCGGCTGTGCAGACGGTTGGCCTACGAAGCGGGACCTCCGATTGGCGAGACGAAGAGGCCCGGCGAACTGCTGGGCCCTTTTTTGATTCTCTGCCAGGACGTTCGGAGCCAGACGAAATGGCGTGGGAACTCAGTGACCCGTACGGGGTCGAGAACCAGATTCAGGCTCGAGGTCGTCACGTTTGGGAATCGTGGGAGTACATGCTTCCCGTTTTCTTGGATGATCCGTATCCAACGAACCACTACGTCCGGGTCACCGAGTCGATCCAGGGCTTTCAGGTCTGGGTTC
>CAZRID010000098.1:0-9543 GCA_964600055.1 uncultured Acidimicrobiaceae bacterium | reverse complement strand
TCGTCGGGCAGCTCAGCAGCCGATTCGGTGCCTTCGCCCGGATCTATCTGAAAACTCATCTCTCTTCATCTCCGCACCGGAAGAGAGATCGGATCCAACCCAGATACAAATGCCCATGCCCGTTGAAATCCGCCTACATGTAGGATCGTTGGGCCTTGGCCGACATGCCGCGCTGCCCTGCTCACCCACCAAACCGCGCCCGGATCGGGCGCTAGTTGTCATGACGCGTTGGGGGGACAGGGTGGCCAACTCGGTCCGGGACAGGCTCAGCTCGGTCGTAGTGGCGACCGCCCTGGCGGCCCTCATCGTCCTCGGCGTGTTGGCGGTGCTGATCTTTGCCGTGAGAGGAGCACAGACCTCGTTCACGATTGCGGCCATGACCGTGTCCGTGACCGAGATCGCCGAGGATGCCATCGCCACCACCGTCGCCCTTCAGGAAGAGCGGGCGCTCGCCTCGATTCGCGCCAACAACGCCTTATCGGCCTATCGCTCCGGCTACGACGAAGCCATCACCCGGACCGATGCGGCGATCCAGGACCTACGGGCGTCCTGGTCACGGAACCGGATCGAGGTCCCCGAGACGGCGACGCCACCCATCAGCGACGTGCTGGCCGCCGAAGTGTCACTCACCGACTTTCGGGAAGCCACCCTCACCCCCAGCGGGGAATCGACATTCGCGCTGTACACCGAGTTGGTGGGGCTCTCCCTCTCTGCCACCAGCGAACTGGTGAAACAGGCCGATGACCCGGCCACCTCGAGCGACCGGGCCCTGATCGGAGCCCTGCTCACCACCTCCGAGGCTCTGCAGAACCAGCGACACCTGGTTCAGGACGGTCTCGACGCCCTGACGTCGGGCGAGCCGATGTCCGAAGAGCTCTTGCTCCAGCTCGACGTTGTCACCAACGGTTCGAGACAGAGCCTCTTCGAAGCCAGGTCGCTCGCCGAGGGAAGCGACCTCGAAGAGGTCGAGGAGATCATGACCGGAGAGTCCGCTCGAGAAACAGAGGAGCTCCTTGCCGAGATCAGGGCCGACACGGCCGTCGACAGCGGGGTCAGTCCGGAGCATTGGTTCGAAGCCAGCTCTGCCCAGATCGAACAGGTCACCGGCCTCATACCAAGGGTGCTCGCCCGTGAAGCGGCCGTGGCCCAGGAGAACCTCGACCGTGCCGAGCGGACCCTGTGGACGGTCTCGATACTCCTCGGAGCCCTGTTTGTGCTCTCGATCCTCGTGGCAAGCAACGCGGTATATGCGACCAGGGAGCGTGGTGAGGCGTTGGCGGAGTATGGCCAGCTCGCCGACGGTCTTCGGGAATGGTTTGTGGCTGCCTCGTTCCCCGACAACGAGAACGTCGAGATCGCAGCCCGCTACATCCCTGCTTCGGTCCGCACCAAGTCAGGTGGTGACTGGTACGACGTCTACCAGGTAGGGGATGCTCTCGCCATCGTGATCGGCGACGTAGCGGGGCATGGAGCCGAGGCGACGGCACAGATGGCCCAGGTACGGAACATCCTGCGTGGGCAGTCGACCGCCCGAACCCTGGATCCCGCGGCTCAGATAGATCTTCTCAGCCGGACGATCTCAGACTCGGGCATCCTCGCCACGCTCACATACGGTTTGTTGGATCCGGAGACAGGGGAATTCGTGTACACCCGGGCCGGTCATATCCCACTTCTGATCCGGTCTGCCTCGGGCAGCGTTCGTATAGAGGAGGAGGCGCCAGGCCCGCCGGTCGGCGCCGGGGTCGATCTCGACCGGAAGCAGGAAATCATCCACCTGCAACCGGGCGACGTCCTGATCCTCATCACCGATGGCCTGGTCGAGGGTATCGACAGGGATATCGACCTCGCCCTGGATCAGATGGCCAAGACGCTCACCGAGTCCGAGTTCTCGTCCGAGGCCCTACTCGATCAGCTCTTCTCCATGAACCCCGAAGACCCGATCGACGATGCTGCGGCCCTGCTGATCACCTGGAGTGCGCGGCAACGCCTCAGCTGAAGTGAATGACCTCGTCGTCCTCGACGTAACGCTCCTCGTAGGCGCGGCGTGACACCAGGGTCGGGGAAGCGATGCCGGAGATGGCAGCCACGAGACCGACAATGGCGTAAACCAGACCGCTCGTCTCATTCACACCCAGGACACCGTCCAAAGCGTTGGGCTCGATCAAGGTAACGATCCCGAAAGCGAGCAGAGCGACGCCAATTGAGATCATGCCCGCCCGGGCCTCACTGGGGCGTCCTGCGCCTCCGAGAAACACCAGACCCAGGAGGACAGTGATCACGGCCATGACGACGGTGAATCCCATCCCAACGACGCTGACGGTGTCTCCGGCCAGGGAATCTGTCGGGAGAAGCCTGGCAAGGGCCACACCTCCAACGACGGTCATGAACAGGCCGATCAACCCGGCCACATACTGTGCCGGGCTCCAGGGCCGACGGGCAACGGATGTTCGCTCGACCCGTCCGATTTCTCGATCAGTTCTGATTTTGGTCCTCCAAAATTTGGAGAACAGCGTTTACCCGACCGGTCACATGGCTAAACGATCAGTCCGACCCCGAGATGAGTTGGGTGCGAAGTCGCTCCAGGGCACGTGAGATGAGACGCGACACCTGCATCTGTGACACGCCGACGACTTCGGCGATGTCCGATTGGGTCATGTCCTCGAAGAAGCGCAGGAAGAGCACTTCCTGTTCCTGCGGCTCGAGGTCGGAGATGAGGGGCGCGAGGGAGTACCAGATGTCGGCCAGGTCGAACTGCTCGTCGTCACTGCCGAGGACACGGAGAAGATTCGTCTCGTCATCCTCGGACACCGGGGCATCCACCGACCTGGCGTTGTAAGCGAGGCCCGCGGCAAGGGCGGCGTCGACATCGTCGAGGGGCCGACCCAACTCCTCGGCGAGCTCGGCAGCGTCGGGCACCCGACCCAGCTTCTGTTCCAGCTCGGCCCTGGCCCGGTTCAGCTCGACGGTGGTGTCGCTCAGGGACCGCGGCACTCGAACCGACCAGGTCGTGTCCCGCAGGTAGCGCTTGAGGGTGCCGATGATGGTCTTCCGGGCATAGGTCGTGAACTTGACTCCGTACTCGGGGTCGAAGCGGTCGATGGCGTTCACCAAGCCGATCGAGGCAGCCTGGCCCACGTCGTCGAAGTGGGCCCCGCCGCGTCGGTAGCGATTCGCCACGGAAGCCGCCCAGCCCTCATATCTGGAGAAGATCTCATCCCTGGCCTCCCGATCGACTCGAGCCAGGGCAAAAAGCTCTTCGTCGGGCAGATGGGAGAGGGTCTGGCGTCGCACCATCTCCAGTTCGAACCATGTCTCGCTCTCACCGGAGCCCCAACCGTCGGAGAGACGGTCGAGAAGCGTGCTCACGATCTCGTCGATGTCATGATCGAACGTCCCGGCCGTGCTCGTCGTGACACGGACCCTGCGGCCGACCTCTTCGACCCGGACGGCGAGGGCGACGTCGTCCTCATACATGAGAGTCACCACTTCGCTGGCGAGGAGTGCGGCGTCCACCGATCGGCTGGCCGGGGCGTCGGTGATTATCGCCCTCACCACTCTGCGGGCAACGAAGGGAGCCCGCGGCCCCCGCGGTAGCTGGACTTCCGCGACCAGAGTCGGTTGCGGGCTGGAGTCGTTCGCCATTAGTGGCCCATCGCTCAAATCGCGGCGTTAATCGAGCGATAGACCACTACTCGATCGTCTGTCCGATCAGGAAGGCATCGCTGACATTGGTCAATTCGAGGAGCCTCATGACCGCACCCTCGCCGACGACCAACCTGAGAGCGCCACCCGAATCCTCGAGCCGTGATCGCTGGTTGAGCAACACCTTGAGACCGGCGGAATCCATGAACTCAACGCCGCGCAGATCCAGGACGACCTCCTGACCGGCGAACTCCTCGATCGCGGACTCGACGCGCGAGGCGGAGGCGAGATCGATCTCACCCGCGGCCACAATCACGTCGTGCGAACCGATTCGGGTCGTCTCGAGGAGAAGCTGCGGTCCTAGCCCCATCGCCCTTTCTCTTTCTCCAACACCATTGCGACGGAGATTATCTCCCGTTTTGCCCCATCGTGCCAGAGCTGACCTCGAACCACGCCGTTACCGCCGAACCATCCGAATCCACACCCCACCGATCTGCGATCTGTGCCACGATCGCCAGCCCGCGGCTCGCATTGGGGTCGAGGGACGGAAGTGGCAACTCGGTCACGTCGAAGGGTACCCCGACATGTCGCACCGTCAGCCGTATGCCTTTCCCCTCGGGCTGCATTGTTATGGTCAGGTCTTCCCCGTCTGCCAACCCACTGTGGACCACTGCATTGTTGACCAACTCGGTCACCGCGAGCAGCGCATCATCCAGACGAGGATGACTGCCCAGCCAGGTCGAGATTGCTCGACGTGCAATGGCACCGGCATCCGGCCGAGCCGGGATCGTGAGATAGCTCATTTGGGATACAACCCTGCCTGGCATCAGTTATCGATCTTCCCGCGGTCTCTCCCTCTCCGGTCATCTCCGAGTGAGATCGGATTCGAGCCCAAACCTAGATGACATAAAGGCAAAATCTTGGGTTTCCACCGCGGCTCAGCCGCGGAGAGCCTCGATCAACTCTTCCTTCGACATGTCCGATCGGCTCTCAATGCCGACTTCGTTCGCCTTCTCGGAGAGCTCTTCCTTGGTCCAGTCCTCGTATGCGCCCGAGCCACCCGGCGACTCCATCTCGCCGGGAGGAGTGTTGGCGATGCGGGCCGCCTTCTCCTTGCTCATTCCGTCCTCGCGGAGGGCCTCATACCTCTCGTCGTCCTTGATCGAAGGCCCATGATCATTCCCCATGCGAACATCACCTCGTGTATGCCTTGTTCTATTCCGTGCTTTACCCGGGACGATCGGCATTTACACCTGATCCAGCGACAAAGGAGTTGAGATGGGCAATGAACATGACAACGACGTGGACGACAAGTTCAGATCGATCCTGGAAGGTCTTCGCACCACTCTCCCCGGAGTCCAGGTGCTCTTTGCGTTCCTCCTGATCCTTCCCCTTCAGTCGGAATTTGCCGAGATCAGCGACACGGGGCGAATCGCCTACTACGTGGCCTTCTTCGGATCGGCGATGGCATCGGTGCTTCTGATCGCACCAAGTGCCCATCAGCGGCTGCGGGCGCCATTCACCGGGGTGGAGCGAAGGTCGAAACGTCATCTCCGGGTCACGATCTCCATGACCATTGCCGGCACGATCATCTTCGCCATTGCACTCGCCGCCGCGGTCTTTCTGATCTCGACCCTGGTGCTTCCCACCGACAGTGTTGCGATCGGCGCCACGGCCGCAGTGGCTGCCGTCATCGCCTGGTCATGGTTCTACGTCCCGTTGGTGACGTTTCAGAAGTCATGAATCCGGGCGTTTAGCCAGGTCCTGGACCGGGTAACCATTTGGTGAAGACCCGTTCCCAGGAGGACACCATGGGTTGGATCGCGTTCTTGTTGATCCTGGCACTCGTGCTCGTTGGCGTCGGATTAGCTGTTGAGGCCTTTCGGTGGCTGGTGCTGGTCGCGCTCATCGCCCTGGTCACAGTCGGTCTTGTCGGCTGGTCGAGACGCGGCGTCGCCTAGGGCGAACGCCTCGTCGATTGAAGGAGTGAGATGACCTTGAACAACAGTATCCAGGGGCACATGCGGCCGGCTGGGCTCGATCCAGAGGATGCCAAGCTCGCCGCGGAGACGATGCAGGAGCAGTTGACTGCTCTGCTCGACCTTTCCATGACTCTCAAACACGTCCACTGGAATGTGGTCGGACCAGGGTTCCTGGCGGTGCACGAGATGCTCGATGACCATGTGGAAAAGGTGCGGAAGATGGCCGACGTCCTCGCCGAGCGTGTAGCAACACTGGGTCATGTTCCCAACGGCCTCATCGGGTATCTGTCGGACCAACGTCATCGCGGCGACTACGGCCTGGGGCGGGCAACGGTCGAGGCCCATCTCGGTGCGCTCGATCTCCTCTACTCAGATGTGATCCAAGCCCACCGGGAGGCGGCGGTCATCACCGAAGAGCCCGATCCGGTGACCAACGACGTCTTCATCGGTCAGAGCGCCGAATTGGAGCAACTCCAGTGGTTCGTGAGAGCTCACATCGAGAACACATCGGGACTTGTCCCTTCAGCGAAGGAATCCGACGGGCTCGAGGCAGCCGCAGTGGCTGTCGCCAGCGACCCACTTTCCTGAGAAACCCGGTTTGGACATTCCCGAGCCGGGGTAAGTGAGAGTCGACAACTCCAATTTCTCCCACGGATAAAAGGGAGCCGGCGATCACGTCGGCTCCCTTTTCCGTTTTTCGAACAATGGTGTTGTCAGGCGAGTGAGGCGTTGAGCGTGATCGGAACATTGCCCTGGAGCGCCTTTGACACCGGGCAGTTCACTTTGGCCGTCTCCGCCGCAGCCAGGAAGTCTTCCTCGCTGATCCCCTCGACGGTCCCGCGAACCGTGAGCTCCATCGATGTGATGCCTTCGCCGGGCACGAAAGTGACGGTTGCTTCGGTGTCGAGGGCGGTAGGAGGCGTCCCCGCCTTGGCCAGAATGAGGGAGAGCGACATCGAGTAACACGTGGCATGCGCGGCGGCGATCAGCTCGTCGGGGCTGGTCAATCCCCCATGCTCTTCGCTACGAGCCTTCCAGGTGACCTGCATCGGTCCCACCGCACCGCTGTCCAGGGTCGCAGTCCCATTCCCACTCATCAGGTCGCCTTCCCAGTGGGCGCGACCGGTGCTCTTCAATGCCATACGTTCATCCTTGATTGGGGCTACCGAGGTTAGCCCCCCTGCTAATTGGGTTCCCCAGGTCCGCATTTGAAACCGCCACGTCGCAATTACGAAGGCACCTAACCGGGCTACCCCCTGGCCACACCCACACCGATGACGATGCCAACTCCCACCAGGGCTCCAACCAGCATCAGGCCGGCGGTCAGCCAAACGATCCAGGAGGCAAGTCGATCGGCCTGGAGAGCCCTCGACGAGACCTCGGGCGCGGCGGCTCCCGCACGATGTCGTTCGACACGGCGAACGGTTGAGGAGAACACCAGCCCGATCACGGGGAGACCGAACAGGGTCGCCGCGTGGAACAGACCCATCACCAGGAGCAGTACTCCGACTCTGAGGAACGACTGGTCGAGCGCCGCACCCGCCGGGGCGATTCCATCGAGACGGATCAGACTCACCCCAAGAAGGATGACTGCAAAGAACACGAGGTAATAGGCGATGTCGAGCAGCTGCAGGAATCTGGTCCCGGCGCCCGGATCGAGGCGAAAGACGTCGGAGACGTAGATGCCGCCGAAGCGTCGGATGATCGGAGCCAGCACCAGGACGAGCGCCACCATGACCGTGGTCTCCAAAAGCTCGACCGCCCACATCGGGATGACGAGGATCCCGGCCGGAGACCTCGTGATGAGCAACCCGAGATAGACGATGACGGCGGCAACCGAGGCAACGGCTGCAAACCAGGCGATCCCTAGCCGGCGGCGGTGGGCGGCGTCCTCTTCGAGGCTTCTTCTGACCCGGGCAAACAGATCAGGGCTCGCCTCGAAGCCGTCCACCTCGTGGAGCGCCGCGGAGAGGCGTTGCTCCAGTGTCATGCCACGACCTCCAGCATGGAGGCCAGTGCAGCCATGCCACGGCGACAGTGCGTCTTCACCGAGTTGGCGGAGATGTCGAGGGTCTTGGCGATCTCGCCTTCGGACAGGTCGAGATAGAAGCGAAGCACGAGACAGTCGCGCTGACGGGGTGACAATGACCGGAGCGCATCGAGGATGGCGGCCTGACCCTCTGTGCGCATAACCTGTTCATCCGGCTGGTCTGGCACAGACCGATCGGTCATCGCCTCTTGGTGCCTTAGGGACATGAGGCCGCGCCGGTTGTGATCGCGCGCCAGATTGAGCACGATTGACCGCAGGTAGGCAGAGACTCTGGCCTCGTCCTGGATCCTGTGGGCCGAGTGGAAGAGTCGGATGAATGCTTCCTGAACCAGATCCTCGGCCGCGTTCCGGTCATCGGTGAAGAGACGGGCCAGACGGACCAGAGAGGTCGCCTCGCGCTGATAAAGGGCCTCCATGAGCGCTCGTCGATCGAGCTCCGCCGTCGTCCAGATGGGCTTGGATGCTTCGAGTGCCTCGGCCCAATACACAGATCAGACCTGGCTGGGAGTGTCCTCTTCCAGCTGGCGGGTCAGACCGAGGAGCCGACCGACCAGTGGAAGACTCAGGACGTTCAGCCCGTGGAGCACACCCATCAAGAGGAGCATCCCACCGATCCTTATCAGCTCCTCCTCGAGTTGGGCTCCGACACTCAGCCACGAGACAGGCCGGCGCAGAGTGACCGTGAACAGGATGTACGCAACGAAAATGAGGTAGTAGGCGACGTCCATCAGGACCAGATAGCTCTTCCCCGTCCGCGGGTTGGCCCGGAACACGTCACCGGCGTAGCCACGCCCGAAACGCTTTATCAGCGGCCCGAGAGCGAAGACGACGAGCAGCAGCACCACATTGGTTGCCAGCTCAATCGCCCACCAACTCATCACCCTTCCCTTCCCGCCGCCACCGTCATCCTTGCACCTTCACCTGCTCCCGGCTCTGCAAAGTAGCCCGACTCTTTGCGAACCTGTCGATCAGCTTGTTGGCCGCCAGCCCGTAGAGAAAGACCACACCACCGAACATCGGGATGTTGAGCCAGGGCCCGGCACCCAACTCGACGAACTCCGACCGAAGCCCGGTGTCGAGCAAGAGCATCCCGATGAGGGCGACGGTCATCAAGGCTGCAGTCGACGGGCCGGAGAGCCCGAGCCCGCGACGGACCAAGGCGGCACCAATGGCAAAGATCGCACCGAGGATCACCCCGACGAAGACCACGATGAACAACGTCCCCCCGATGCTGAACTCAGGGACACGGGTCGGTCTCGTCGAAAGGATCGCCACCACTCGCATCGCGAGACGAAACCCCGGGCCCAGGATGACAGCACCGGCTGCGGCGCCGGCCAAGCCACCGATCACGATCGTTCGCCAGAACCCGGGCACATAGCGCCATCCTGCAGCCAACGAGATCAAGGCGAGGAGCCACACGGCACTTCCCAGGAAGCTGCTCAGGACACCGGACACCACCACGGACAGAGCCACTCCGACGAGGACGGCTCTCTGTTGGATCGACAATTCCTCGGACAATTCCACTCCTTGCTCGGTTCACGAAGACAGACGAACCAGGCGACGATTCGGGTGACACCGGTTTCGACTGCCGAGAGGGCCTAGGTGACCGATACCATCACCACCATGCCCACCACCTCTGTGAGGAACGTCGCGCTCGTCGCGCATGTCGACCATGGCAAGACCACCCTGGTCGACGCCATGCTGGGCGCAGCCGGGGTCTTCACCTCACACGAAGTGCGGGTGGATCGGGTCATGGACTCCACCGATCAGGAGCGCGAGCGCGGTATCACCATCCTGGCCAAGGCCGCCTCCATCACGTGGCGTGACACCAAGATCAACCTGGTCGACACCCCGGGCCACGCCGACTTC
>CAZRID010000097.1:0-9656 GCA_964600055.1 uncultured Acidimicrobiaceae bacterium | reverse complement strand
CCGGTTACGTCGGCTACGAGGAGGGCGGCCAGCTGACCGAGGCGGTGAGACGCAAGCCGTATTCGGTGGTGCTCTTCGACGAGATCGAGAAGGCCCATGCCGATGTCTTCAACACTCTCTTGCAGGTCCTCGATGACGGCCGTCTCACCGACGCACAGGGGAGGACGGTCGACTTCCGGAACACAGTGATCATCATGACCTCGAACATCGGGTCCCAGTACCTGTTCGAGGGGATCACCGGCTCCGGCGAGATCAAGCCCGAGGCTCGGGAGATGGTTATCGGCGAGCTCCGCCGTCATTTCCGGCCGGAGTTCTTGAACCGGGTGGACGACATCGTGTTGTTCAAGCCGCTCAACCTCGAGGAGATAGAGAGGATTGTCGACCTCATGTTGAATGATGTGAGGATGCGGCTCGCCGATCGGAACATGACGGTCGATGTGAGCCAGGAGGCTCTCCAGTTCATCGCCGAACAGGGCTTCGACCCCGTGTACGGGGCGAGGCCACTGCGTCGTTTCATATCCCACGAGCTGGAGACCCGGATCGGGCGAGCTCTGATCGGCGGGGATGTACGCGACGGGGCGACGATTCGGATCGAGGTGGTCGAGGGCGAGCTCACGGTCGAGTACTTGAACCCGGATCCAGAGACGGAAGGCGACTGAGCCCGGTCGGGCGATGAGAGGTAGCCGGGGCTGACTGGTAGGTTTGGGGTTTCGAAGCGGCCTCTGCGCCGGCTTTTCGTTTCCCGGCATAGCTTCCCGGGTAAGCAGCTCTCCGTTGCTCAGCGATTGCCGCGGCTCAAACAGCCGACGCATTCACTGGCCGTTAATCGCTTGGAGACCTGTATGAAACATAACAAAGCCAACATTTCGCACATCGGACCCTCTATCGGATTTGTCAGCACTTACCCGCCGACGTCTTGCGGTCTGGCCACGTTCACCGCGGCCCTGCGCGAGGGGATTGCCGGTCAGCGCGGATCAGACGATGGTCTCGACGTTGTGAGTCTGAGCGAGGGCAGCCTCGTGGAGGCACGGCCCGAGGTCATCCATCAACATCTCAATGGTGATGAGGCCTCGTTGCAGGGGGCCGTCAAAGCACTGAACGACCACGACGTGGCTCTCATCCAGCACGAGTACGGGATCTTCGGCGGACCGGATGGAGTTGAGGTCCTCGAGCTGGTCTCAAACCTCGACATCCCCGCCGTCGTCACCCTTCACACCGTCCTCAGCAACCCGACGTCGAGACAGCAGAAGATCCTGGAGAGAATCGTCGCGCTGACGGATCAGACGATCGTGATGAGTGACACCGCTTACCGACGGTTGAACGGCCGTTACGACGTCGATCCGGAGAAGGTGCGCGTCATCCCACACGGGGCGCGAGCCAGCCTTGCCGGGCCCCGTCTCGAGAGCGGGACGCGCCCGGTCGTGCTGACCTGGGGCTTGATCGGACCGGGTAAGGGCTTGGAGTCGGCCATCGAAGCTTTTGCGGATCTCAAGGATCTAGACCCGCTGCCCCGCTACATCATCCTCGGCAAGACGCATCCCAAGGTGCAAGCGGCTCAGGGTGACGCCTATTTGGAGGGTCTCATGGCCCGGGCCCACGCCCTGGGTTTGGACGATATCGTCGAGTTCGACGGTCGTTACCTGGACGTCGCATCTCTCACGTTGGAGATCCGAAAGGCGGACATCGTCCTGCTACCTTACGAGTCCACGGAGCAGGTCACTTCGGGTGTGCTCGTTGAAGCGATCGCTGCCGGCAAGCCTGTTATCGCAACCGCGTTCCCCCACGCCATCGAGATGCTCGGCACCGGTGCCGGGGCCGTCGTTCCTCACTCGGACCCGCGGGCGATGGCGGGAGCTCTGCGAAGCCTGATCACGGATACCGACCTCGCGGCCCGGATGGCAAACGTGGCACGTGCCATCGGTTCCACCTTGCACTGGCCGATGGTGGCTGATGAGTACGAAACGATCATCTCCAGGCTCGTGGCCCGACGCCAGCCGGTCGCAGCCTTGCCCGGGCCCCACAACAGCCGATCGTCTTTGGACGACCTGGCCAGAGTCGGCTGAGATTCCACCGAGCCAGGACATAAAGCCAGGCTGGCGTCGGCCGGGCGAAGCGGGCAATCTGTTGTCCATCGAATCCCTGCCCGCACCTCGCTTTGGTCATTTGCGCCGGATGACAGACCTCGTCGGTGTCTGGGAGCATGCCCGGTACACCACACCGCGGACCGAGCACGGCTACTGCACCGATGACAACGCGCGGGCGTTGATCGTCGTCTGTCGCCAACCCGATCCCTCGCCCGACCTGATCGACCTCGCTCGTATCTACCTCAAGTTCCTCCGCGACGCCGCCCTTCCGCAGGGCGGGTTTCATAATCGGCGGGGGGCCGATGAGTCCTGGGCCGACTCGATCGGATCCGACGACTCCCAGGGTCGCGCCATCTGGGGCCTCGGGACAGCTGTCCGTCTCGGGCCCGAGGACTGGATGCATCGCCCCGCGTTCGAGCTGTTCGATCGACAACTGGGCTTTGCATCACCCTCGCTGCGTGCGAACGCCTTTGCAGTGTTGGGTGCCTCCGAGGTGCTGGCGGCGACACCGGGGCACCTGCCGACGGTGGAGGCGTTGAAGCGATGGGCGGGACTGCTTCCGGTGTCCGATGACCCGGTCTGGCCATGGCCGGAGCGGCGACTGGCCTACGACAACGCCCGTTTCCCTGAGGCGCTCATGGCTGCAGGGGAGACACTCGACGATGATCGACTGATTGAGGCAGGTATTCGCATGCTCGACTGGCTCGTCTCGACCGAGACCCGAGATGGGCATTTCAGCTACGTGCCCACGGGCGGGTGGGAGGTGGGCGAGCCGCGGCCCGGTTTTGACCAGCAGCCGGTGGAGACCGCGGCTATGGCAGATGCCTGTGCCCGGGCGTGGTTACTGACCGGCGACAATCAGTGGCGAGATCGGCTGCTGAGCGCGGCTGGATGGCTGGTCGGTGACAACGATGGGGATACCGTCCTGTACGACTTCGACGCCGGTGGATGTTGCGACGGCCTGACCCCCGGCGGTGCCAATCTGAATCAAGGAGCGGAGTCGACCCTGGCCGCGCTGAGCACGTTGCAACAGGCGGCCCGATTCGCCTGACTCGCGGGATGGGCTCGCTTGCGTCGGTCCTCCCGCGACGCGGGAGACATTCTCCGGTTGTCCTCCCATACCGAAGGGGGGACCGTCCGAGTGCAGCGAGGACGAGGGGGGTTTGGCCGGGAGATCCCTGGACCGGACGGATGTAGGGCATAGTCTTTGACCTTGCGTTCCGGCAATGCACAATCAACCCTGGTAGAAGGTCGAGCCATCCGCGATATGAAGCCCCTGGTGGTCACGCGGACGAGCCCACGTCTCCTTCCCGACCCCGATCGGGTCATCACCAAGCCCTTCCTGCCGGGAGAGCATGTGTTCCCCGACGGGCAATCGCGGGTCGAGACGATCCTCGGTCGCATCCTTGGCCTCTCGGAGACCGAGGTGGTATCGACGTTGGCCACCACTCACCAGAAATTTGTCGATCGCCATGTGAACTTGAACGACGTCTTCGAGAGAAATTTCGAGCTGATAGTCGGGTACATCGAGCGCCCCCAAGACCTCTCTGCTGAGCGCAGGCTCTTGATCGGCGCTTACTTCACCCACGAGTACTCGATCGAGGCCGCTGCGCTCAATAACCCGTCGATCGTTCCGGCACCGGACCAATCCGGTCTCGGTCAGGGGGAGCTGCGCTTCATCATGAGCCTGAGAGCGATCGGTGAGGGCCATATTTCTTCGATCGAGTTCCGGTCCGGCGTGATCGGAGCAGACGGACAGCTACGAATCGACGAACCGGGGCAATATCCGAGGACAGGCACTCGAACCGCGGCCATCCACGACAAGGCGTTCTTCGCCATGAGGTTGACCGAGCTTGGGGCAATGAATGAGATCGCGAGCGGCGTTCTCGACTGCCTCTCGGATCATTTCACGATCGAGCAGGTCGAGGCGGCCATCCTCGATCTCGACCGCCAAGGTATGGATCGTTCGATCGCCTTTGAGACCACCCGGATCGTCCATTGGCTGGCCTCCTCCAACTACAAGGTGTCGTTCGTGGAGGATTCGGATATCTCTGATCGAGTGATCTTTCCGGCCGGCCCCACCGAAAGCCGCGGCATGGAAGATGCCCGCTTTGTGAGGTTCGGCGCCGACGACGGATCTGTGTGCTACTACGCCACCTACACCGCCTTCGACGGGCATCAGATCCTTCCTCAACTCATCGAGACGGCGGACTTCGTCTCATTTCGGATCGCCACCCTTGGCGGGATCCGGGCCACGAACAAGGGGATCGCCCTCTTCCCCCGGATGATCGACGGTCGCTACGCCGCTCTTTCCCGCTATGACAACCAGAACACCTATCTGATGTTCTCGGACAGTGTTCACTTCTGGGACGAGGCGGTGAAGCTTCAGGTTCCCAAGCAAACCTGGGAACTGGTCCAGATCGGAAACTGTGGATCGCCGCTGGAGACCGATGCCGGATGGCTGGTCATCACCCACGGGGTGGGGCCGATGCGTCAATACGCTTTGGGCGCGATCTTGTTGGACATCGATGACCCGCGACGTGTGATAGGGCATCTCGAACAGCCCCTCCTGCTGCCCGACGAAGGGGAGCGTGATGGGTATGTCCCGAACGTCGTTTACTCGTGTGGAAGCATGATCCACGGTGATTTGCTGGTGTTGCCCTACGGATACGCCGACGAGGCGACCAGGGTGGCGACAGTCCCTGTCGACGACCTTCTCAAGAATCTCACTGCCGGGTAGAACCGACTATCCGTCGGTACACCGACAGGTACTCGTCGACCATCCGGGCCACATCGAATCGCTGTTCCACTGACTCACGCACCCGTTTGCGATCGACGGCGTCGACGAGCCCTACCGCGTCTACGGCGGTCTCGATCGAGTTCACCAGGAACCCGTTGGTACCGTCCTCAACGATCTCGGGCATGGACCCCCGCCGGTTTGCGATCACCGGTGTTCCACAGGCCATCGATTCGACCACGCTGAACCCGAACGGCTCATCGAAGTCGATGAGGTGAAGGAGAGCCCTGGCGCCCCCGAGAAGCCCGGATCTCACTTCGGGGCCAACCGGGCCGATGTAGTCGACACGGTTTCCGTCCACGTGGGGCTTCACCTGGCGGTCGAAGTAATCGGCGTCCTGGACAATCCCGGCGATGATCAGGGGCATACCGACACGGTCGGCCACCTCGATGGCCTCGGCTGTCCCCTTGTCGGGATGGATCCTCCCGAAGAACAACAGATAGTTGTCGGGCGCTGTTTGCAACTCGAACCGACCCATGTCGATGCCATGATGGATCGTGGCGACATAGTCGAGGCTCGCATGCCGGTCGGCGTCGCTGATCGCCACGTAGTGGGCCCGCCCGTTGTACTTCTGGTAGACGGGGAGGATCCGCTCGGAGGAGAACCCGTGGATTGTGGTGACGATCGGTGTGTCGACCAGCGCGCTGTATGTGAGCGGGAGAAAGTCGAAGCTGTTGTGGATCAAGTGGAATTCGGCGGCACGCTCGAAGACCTCTGAGATGTGCAAGCTCTCCCAGACCTTCGGTTCCAGCCCGGGGTCTTCGGAGTATCCGGTGGGGGCGGTACCGACGAGATGGGCGGTGGTCACCGAATCGGCCGTGGCGAACAGGGTCACGTCCACACCACGAGTCACCAGGCCCTCGGTGAGAAGGGAGGCAAACTGCTCCCATGGGCCGTAGTGGCGCGGTGGGGTTCTCCAGGAGATAGGGGCAAGCACCGCAACCCGGAGGTCGTTGGCCGCTGGGACCGGCAGTGGCATCAAGGCGACGATAGCCCCGGACCGTGCTGTCTCTCCCTCGACGAGGTCACGGTCGAAGGCTGAAAAGGCGCGGTCCCCAAATCAAGAGACCCCCCGCCGAGGCGAGGGGTCTCCGTTCGGCACCGAGGTGCCTATGCGTAATGACGCTGAATCAGCGGGAACGCTCTTTGGCCAGGTTGACCGTGAGCGAACGCCCATCGAGGTCCTTACCGTCGAGCGACGAGATCGCCTTCTGGGCGTCCTCGGCGGATCCCATTTCGACGAAACCGAATCCTCTCGAGCGGCCGGTGTCCCGGTCGGTGATTACCTGTGCCTTGGTCACAGAGCCGTGTTGGGCGAAAAGCGCCTCCAACTCGGCCGAGCTGGTGTTGAACGTGAGGTTTCCCACGTAGAGGTTTGTGGACATTGCATTGCTCCTTTGAGCTGAACCGTCGAACTGCTTGACGCCCCGCAGGCCGAGCAATCGAGGTCCGGTTCCCGATGAATCGGGTGAACCTGGCTTGCCCTGCGGCGACTTCACCCGACGGAACTGAAGAAGCGAAGAATGGCGCAGCACGCATCAGGCGTGCGCTGTTCACAACACGTTAGCCGGATCGGGCCACTATCCAATCTCGTAGCCGTAGGCTCATCTCATGACCGGCCTTCGGATCGGCGCCATCCAGAACCCGGTGCGTGGGTTTGTCCACGGAACTGCGGCCGTGGTCTCGGCAGTCGGGCTCATCGCACTCGTCGGCGTTGGGACCGGCGGAGCCTTGTTTGCAGCGACGGCTGTCTACGGCCTTGCCCTCACTGCCCTCTTTGCAACCAGTTCGCTCTATCACTCGATCCCCTGGCGAGAAGTGTGGAAGGCGAGGCTTCAGCGTCTCGATCACACGATGATCTACGTTCTGGTGGCGGCGACCTTTACTCCATTGCTGGTAGCCGCAGTGGACGGCATGTGGGTGCCGATTGGCCTGGTCGGGGCCTGGGGTCTGGCTGCCCTCGGTGTGGCTCGGGAGTTCTGGCTGCACCGAGCCGGGCCGGGGCTATTGGTGGCACAAATACTTGCCGGTTCGCTTTGCCTGGTTCCGATGTGGCTCATCCTCATCTCCGTCGACCCTTCCACTTCGCTCCTGGTCCTCTCCGGCGGCGTCATCTACCTGGTGGGTTTGGCCATGTTTGTGAATGACTGGCCCCGTCTGGTGCCCGGGGTCTTCTCCCACCACGAGCTCTTCCATGTCCTGGTGGTCGCCGCCAGCGTCGCCAACTTCGTCGCTGTTTGGCGTGTCGTCGCCGTTGGATGACCGGTATGGCCGGTCGTCTAACCGGAACAAGCGGTTTAGGGTCAAGGGAGAAACCGTCCTGCCAGCCCAGGTTGAATCTTCTTCAAAGGACCGTCATGCCCTCATCTACCCGTGCCCAAGTGGCATCCCAGCCCGTCGTCATCGGGGACTTCTGAGGTGGCCAAACGCGGCCGGGAGGCCATGACCAAGCGGGCGCGGGAGCGTGCCCGCCAGGAAAAGCAGGTTGTCAAACAGGAAAAACGCGACGCCCGCTCTGATGACATGGCCGCGTTGCCCGAAGTGGACGAGGGTGCGCTCATGGAGGAGTTCGCCCGATTGAGCGAGAAGTACTCGTCTGACCAGATCACCGAGAGTGACTACACAGCCGAGCGCCATCGGATCTTTGTAGAGCTCGGCATCGAGAGCGAGGAATGACCGGACCGACGGTCAACCGTCGAACGCGTCTCCCTCACAATTGTCCTCGACGGTGACGTCGATACCGACCCGCTCATATCGATAGGCGCATTCGGCTGTGACATTGGAGACGTCGAGAATGAGAATGTCCTCGTCGTAGTTGTAGGACCCATCACCGCTCAAGACCAGCCCTTCCATGAAGGCACACTCCTCGAACACAAACCCGTCACCTTCGTCGGTCGCGCTCATGGTGAGGGTGCCCCCCTGGTTGCAGCCGACCGGGGTGGTGGTCACGGTGTCCCACCAGTAGTACTCGGGCAGGTAGGCAATCTCGTAGTCCACCGCATCGAGCATGGCTTCAGCGCTGTCGAACTCGTCGAGGGTGACCGGGAGCAGCGGGATGTAGTAGCCGACCACATCGCCCTCGCACACGGTCTCCTCGGGCGGGGTGCCGTTGAGGATGAAGGCGGTCATCGAATCGTCCGGGCACGGGTTCCCCCGCCCGAAAATCACATGGGGCCCTCCCGCCTGGCTGATCAAGTAGCCCTCCTCGAGACGCTCCGACACGTCCACGCCTTGTTGATAAGGAGTGGCCGGGTCCGCGGTCGATCCCAGGACCACGGTTGGGATACCGGATGCGGTTAGTGGCTCGGGACGCGCAGTTTGTTGGCTGGCGACCGGCCAGAAGGCGCACGGGAAGTCGCCGTAGAACAGTGTTCCCAGACGGCTCACCTCGGCTCCGGCCCCTGCCTCGAAGAACGCAGCAGACCTCTCTTCGGGTGTCGTCCCCGGATATGTGTAGTCGAGACATTCCACCGCGTAGTAGATGCCATCCGAGTAGGTCGGGTCCTCGATGACCGCCTCGTCCTGTGAGTCGACGCCCAGGTTGAGGTAGAGAAGACGCAGCATCGGGACCAGATCATCCCGCTCCGTGTAGGCCGCCAGGGCCCGGAGGAACATCATCCGGTCATCCTCCGAGTACATCTGGGCGCTCGCCACGACCTCGAGGTCACCGAGACCGAAAGTTCTCTCTTCGGAACCACCACCTGGCAAGGGGAACGGCGCCGTTAGTGGTTCCTCGACCAGGAGGGCCACCAGGCGGTCGTAGGCTTCGTCAGGGCCGGTGCCGATATCATCGGCACAGAACGGGTCCTCGGAGCAGTAGTCGAGCGTCGATTGCAGGGCAGCCCCGAAGGCCGCGGCCTGCTGTTCGAAGAAAGTGAACCCGTCGAGGGTGAGATCCACCGTCCCGTCGAGGATCATTCGGGTCAGATGCTCGCCATGGTTGGCGGCGTAGGTCTGGGAGAGTTGGGTGCCATAGCTCTCTCCGTACAGGATCATTTCATCGAAGCCGAATGTCTCTCTGAACACCTCCAGGTCGGACGCTGCCTGATCGGTCCCGAGATAGGGGAGGACCTCGGGATCACCCATCTCCTCGACACACTCTTCGGCAAAGGTGGCCGTGGCCGTGGACAGTGTCTCCTCGTCGAGCCCGAGGCCGGTCAGCACGTCGATCCGGTAGTAGGTGGCGGCGGCGACCGGGCAATTCAGGCCACCTGACATCGCCAGGCCCCTCTGGTCGAAGAAGACGATGTCGTAGGAGCCGGGTATCGCAGGGTCCAGGGCTGAGGCGTAGGAGTCGGCCACCGCGATCCCCGAGCTACCCGGCCCGCCGGTGGCGGTCACAAACGCGCCACGGCTGTCTCCGGAGGCCGAAAGCACGGCGAAGGCCACCTGAATGGTCCGCTCATCCGTCGGGTCGAAGTGATTGAGCGGCATTTCGAGGGTGACACAGGTGAAGTCTGAGTCGGGGCAGAGCTCGCCTCCCAGGTCCTCGAGGATTTGGTCGACCGAGGGACGCTCGGGCGCAGTGGTTGTTGCCGGGAGCGAGGTGGTGACGGTGGTCGGCGGTGTGGTGGTCGACTGATCGGTGGTGCCCACGTTGGTCGACGAGGTGCAGGCAGCAATGACTATCAATCCGTGCGTCCATCGCTTCACGGCGCGGCATCGTACGCGGTACATGGCAGCGGGGTCGGGCATTGACTCTTCGTTTTCGCGCGAGGATCTCGACCTATAGGTCGAGATCCTCTCGCGAGAATGGGGATTTCTTGACTCAGCTC
>CAZRID010000096.1:7393-9768 GCA_964600055.1 uncultured Acidimicrobiaceae bacterium | reverse complement strand
GCCGACCGGGTGTCGGGGATCTTCGTCCCGGTGGTGATCCTGATTGCGATCGCCACCACCGTGACATGGCTGTTGCTTGGCAACGAATTCTCCGATTCCTTCCGCGCCGGAGTGGCAGTCCTGATCATCGCCTGCCCCTGTGCCCTCGGTCTGGCCACCCCCACCGCCATCATGGTGGGCAGTGGCCGAGGGGCCGAGCTCGGGATCTTGTTCAAGCGGGCCGAAGTATTCGAACAGGCGGGGCAGGTGGACACGGTCGTTTTCGACAAGACCGGAACCCTGACCACCGGGGTCATGACCCTCACGGATGCGGACACCGATATCGACCGAAACGAGTTCATCCGTCTGGTGGCGTCACTCGAAGCAGCCTCGGGCCATCCCATCGGCCAGGCGGTAGCCCTCGGCGCCGATGACCTCGGCATAGACCTGGTCGTACCCGAACGGGTGGAGAGTCTCGCCGGGTTCGGAGTGATCGGATCGATCGAAGGAAAGGAGCTGGTGGTCGGTAAGGCCAAACTCCTGGCCGATAGGGGTCTGGCCATCGCCGACCAATGGCTGACCAAGCTTGCCCGCTGTGAAGACGAGGGCAGAACGGCGTTCCTGGCCGGGTGGGACGGGGAGGCCAAGGGCGTCATCGCCGTGTCCGACACCATCCGAGATGGCGCAGCTGGAGCCGTCGCACGGCTGAAGAGGACAGGCATCACGTCTGTGATGATCACCGGCGACAACCACCGAACCGCTTCCCGTATCGCCGAACAGGTCGGAATCGACGAGATCCATGCTGAAGTCCTCCCCGGCGAGAAGGCGGAACAGGTGGCTCGTCTCCAGGCCCAGGGTCGGATCGTGGTGTTCGTGGGCGACGGGATCAATGATGCCCCCGGGCTGACCCAGGCCGACCTTGGGATGGCGATGGGCTCGGGGACGGGGGTGGCGCTCGAGGCCGGGGATGTGGTCCTGTTGAACAACGACACCCGATTGGTCCCCACCGGGATAGAGCTGGCGGAAGCCACGCTGCGCACCATTCGGCAGAATCTCGTGTGGGCGTTTGGATACAACACGGCTGCGATTCCTATCGCCGCCATCGGGTTGCTCGACCCCATGATCGCCGCCGGGGCCATGGCCTTCTCCTCGGTGTCGGTCGTTCTCAACGCTCTCCGGCTGCGGAGGTTCAAACCCTTCTCGGCGTGACGGCTACCCCGAGCCGTGGAGTAGGTTGGAGACATGGCCTCGCTGCAATGGCTTGATCGACCGATGCTGCAGAATCCGGTCGCCCTCATCGCCTTCGAAGGCTGGGGAGATGCCGGGGAATCGGCGAGCCAGGCCGCCTCCGAGTTCCTGAACAAGCTGGACGGCGAGCTGTTCGCCATTATCGATCCGGATGACCACTTCGACTTCCAGGTACGGCGGCCAATCGTTGAGTTGGACTCCACCGGAATCCGATCGATCTCCTGGCCCCGCAATGAGTTGCATGCAATCCGTGGGACGGAGCAAGACATGGTCGTGCTGTTGGGGGAGGAGCCGCATTACCGCTGGAAATCGTTCACCAACGACGTGATCGAGGTGATGAAGGTTACCGGGGTGAGCCGGGCGGTGACCATGGGCGCATTCATCGGCCAGGTGGCCCACACTCTCCCGGTCCCATTGGTCGGATCCGCGAACAAGCCCGATGACCTCACTATCCATGGTCTGCTCCCGTCGGGCTATGAGGGACCGACCGGGATCCTGGGGGTCCTCAACCATGCCCTGGGCAACGCCGGGATCGACGTGATCTCGGTATGGGCCGCGGTGCCCCACTATCTGTCCAACCAGGAGTACCCGCCGGCCACCGAGGCGTTGGCGGTAAAGGCGTCCGAGCTGTGCGGGGTGACTCTCGACATCGGCGAGCTGGCCAGTGCCTCACGGCAGTTCCTCTCGACGGTCGATGCTGCCATCGAGGGCAACGCCGAGCTCGAGGAGTACGTCGAGCGTTTGGAACAAGAAGCCGACGACGACCGAGGCGACCGTCTGGTCGACGAGATCGAGAAATACTTACGGGGTCACTAGACCCCAATGAACGTCAACTTCTACCTGCACCTGCTTGGTGCCACAGTGTGGGTAGGCGGGCTCATCGTCCTCGCAGCGACCATGTCCGCCGTCCGCAACGTGACCGACGATCGACGGGTGATCAGTGTCATCGCTCGCCGCTTCGCCGCGGTGTCCTGGATTGCCCTGGGCGTCCTGGTGGTGACCGGTCTGATCCAGGCCGCCGACTACGGGTGGACCGGTCTGCTCATGGTGAAGGTCTCCCTGGTTCTGGCCTCGATCATCCTCGCCGTCTGGCACACCGTGGCGGCTCGCACCCAACTTCCCGCCATCAGGGGCATGATCCAGGCCAC
>CAZRID010000096.1:0-7293 GCA_964600055.1 uncultured Acidimicrobiaceae bacterium | reverse complement strand
ACACCGTGGCGGCTCGCACCCAACTTCCCGCCATCAGGGGCATGATCCAGGCCACAATCCTGATCCTCGCCCTGGTCATCCTGGCCCTGGCCGTAGCGTTGTAGCCGGACGACTCGTTTCCTCCCCCAGGAAGCGAAGCGACATTTCCTCCCCCAGTGAGCGCAGCGAGCGTTGGGGGAGGTGTCGGCGCAGGCGACGGAGGGGTCTTGGGCGGGTGACGCCCTGCATGTAGAAGGGACCGGCTGGTGCCGGTCCCTTCTTTAGAAGTCACTTCCGCTTGTGGCGATTCGCCTTGAGACGCTTGCGGTATTTGTGCTTCGACATCTTCTTGCGACGCTTTTTGACCAACGATCCCATGCAAAAACCTCAGATCCGGAAAAGGGGGACATCGGTATGGTCGCGTGATCCTCGGGTTAGGTCAAACCAACCTCGCAATTGAGACTGTCAGGGGTCAAATGTGGACCTGTGATCTTTCAGCACATCCCTCACACTTTGCCGTGCAGGACACTCTGGTCAGGGGCTCTAAGGCCGAATCTCTCCTTCGGTGCTCTGACCAGCACTTTCACGGGGGCACCGTGAGGCTCGTAGGGCTTCGTGACCAGCGATTTCTCAGGCAACAGAGTGTTAGGGATGTCCCGCGACACCACAGGGTCAAATGTGGACCTCGTCGTGTCAATTTGCAAACAGCTCGATCGACTCAGCAACCTGAAGTGTCTCCTCCAGTCCCTCCATGGTCTCAATGCGATGGGTTACCCCACCGGCGTCCCACATCAGTACGTTCCCGGCGAGCCTCGTTGTCTCTTCGAGCCGATTTCCCGAGGCATCCTCGTAACTAATGATGTGGGGAGCACCCTCGATCCAGAATCCGGTTGATCCCGAGACCTCGATCGACAACACCACGGTTTCAGGGCCTAGAGCCTTGACGAATCCGTCACTGCCGACTCCCGACGCGAACTGGATGTAGAGAAGGCCGACACCCGTGTTACCGGCGGCGGGAAGGGTCTCTTGTCCCTTCCACACCATGTTCACCCGACCGTCGGATAGATAGACGCCATCCGGCTCATCCAACACTGATGGGACCGACACACCGAAACCCACCGAGTCGGACGCCTCCTCGAGACTCACCGGCCCACCCAGACCGAGTCCCTCACCGATCGGCGGCTCCAGCTCGAGCTCGAATTCGATCTCGATCCCAGCCACCCCGAGAAAGTCGGCCACCGCCTGACGGGCCCGCGGCGAGATCAGCAGCAACGACGCCACCAGGACCACCAGCGCGGCTGTCACCGCGATCCATCGTGTCCGTCGTCGCCTGGTGGGAGGAAGTGCCAAGCGACGACTCACCTGCGGACCCAAGTCGGAGGGCGTCGGCCAGTCCATGTGATCAGCGAGATCGGCGAGGAGAGTCTCCACGGGTAGATGTTGGCTAGTCATGACGTTCGATCACTCCGGCCAGCGCTCGGTCGAGACGCTGCAGGGCACGGGCGGTTCGAGACTTCACCGTCCCCGCAGGGATTCCCAGGGTCGCCGCCGTCTCAACCTCGGAAAAACCGAGCAGGTAACGATGCGCCACCACCTCTCTGTAGCGACCGGGAAGAGCGTTCACGGCAGCCAGCACCGTCTCACGGTCCATCCTGGACATGACCGTCGTCTCGGGAGATGGAGCCGCATCCCCCGAGACGGTGTCGTTGGCCAGACGCAGGGTGAGCCGATCCTGGCGTCCTTGACGACGTCGCTGGTTGAGGGCTTCGTTGCGAACGATGCGGAGCAGCCAGGGGCGGAACGGGCTGTCCTGCCGAAACCGGGCGAGGGCGTGGTACGCCTTCACGAACGCTTCCTGGGTCACATCCTCGGCCTCGGTTCGGTCACCCATCACGAGGAAGGCGACCCGCAGCGCGATCTGCTGATGGACGCGTACCAACTCCTCGAATGCTCCGACGTCGCCATTCCTTGCGTTCTGAATCAGGTCTTGCTCGATCAGTGGACGGCCCTCCACCGACATTCGTCAAACCTTCCTACACCGGCCGGGGTGTTCCGGTTCCAGCGAGATTGCCTGGAACCCACGACAGGCGTGCGGTGTATGGACCTGTGCAAGCAAATCGAGGAGAACACAGATGAGCCGCACCCTTCGCATTCTGACGATCACTGCAGTGCTGGTCGTGACCATGGCGTCAACAGCCATCGCCGGCAACATTCCCGTGGTCAGTTTCGAAGAAGTCCCGCCGAATTTCCAGGCGGGCACGAGCTACCAGCTCGACTTCTCGGTCCTCGCCCACGGCACCGAGCCAATGGAGCTCGGACAGACTGCCATCCGATTCCATGGCCCCGATGGGGCGATCCTGACGTTCGCCGGCGTGTCGACAAGCATGGGCCAGTGGACTGCCGATGTCCTCCTTCCCGAGGCCGGCGAGTGGCGCTGGGAAGTAACTGCCGGCACCCAGGTGTTGCAGGAGTTGGGCGCGTTGACGGTCGAGTCGGCACCAGTGATCACCGCCCCATCCAGCCTCCTGACCTCGCTCAGGATCGGGTTGCCGATCGCCACCCTTCTCGCCCTCGTGCTTCTGGCCGGTCAGCTGCTCCCACGAGCCCGCACTGAGCGACGGCCGACGGCAGCAACCGATGTGGTCTGAGCGAACCGGGATATACGTCACAACCGCAATCGTCGTCCTCCTGATGGGAGCGACGATTGCGGTCTTTGCCTTCGACCCGACAACACACGAACCGCCGACACCGGCAGCGATCGACGGCAAGACGGTGTTTCTGACCAAGGGCTGCACCAGTTGCCACAGCATCGAAGGGATCTCCGAGACAGCCGAGATCGGGCCAAATCTGACCGGTCTCGCCGATCGAGCCGGTGACCGGGTGAAAGGCCTGTCAGCTGACCAGTACATCCGTCAGTCGGTGCTCGACCCGCAGGCTTTCATCGTCGACGGTTACGGCCCCCTGATGCCGACATTGCCTCTGAACACCGACGAGCTGGACGCGTTAGTCGGTTTTCTGTTGGCCGAGACCTGAGTTAGCCAGTTGCCAAGGCGAAATGGTCGGCCGGTATGACGTCATCAACGAAGATGACTCGATCCGGATCGGCCACGTTGATAAAACTCACATCTTCCTGATCGATCATCACGATCCAATTGCTATCTCGCGACCAGGTGAAGAGGGGACTAGGTCCGTCGAACTCGGCCAAGATGTTTGTCGTCAGATCCTGCATGTCGACCACCATCAATGTCATGTGCAGCGGGGCCCCATCCGCCAGGCAGCTTCCCACACCCATGATGAGGAATGAGCCGTTCGGCGACACCGCCTCGAGGGGCAAGGAGACGCTGGGGGTACCGGGGCCGCCGAGGTGATTCCAGTTCCCCTCGACCGGTCTCGGCACAGTCCTTGCGTTGGAGCCGTCAGGATCGGTGAGGACCAACTCGCAGGGAACATCCGGTTCGTCACACAACGACCTCACGACCGTGTTGCCCGTGGCCTCCATCACGTAACCGGGACCGATCATCCGGAGCGAGCCGTTTTCGGCGAGGAGCACGGCCTGCTCACTCCCTGGCTCGGTGACGAAGCCGTCACCGGTGTCGACGAGCCGTTCATCCCCCAAGACCAATCCGCCATGGGTGACTCCCGCGGGCCAGGTGGTGGCACCGGTCTCTGTCTGCAGCAAGCGCTCACCTGTGGCGACGTCCACCAACTCAACCAGTGTTGGGTAGTTGTTCTCGCCATACCCGATCCCGGGCTGGACCAGCCAGAGTCTCCGACCATCCGGCGTGGGAAGCGCGACGACACCAGGACCGACTCCTGGCACTTCCCGCAGCATATCGGGCCCGAACAAGATCGGCTCTTCGTCCAGCCCTCCATCGAACAAACTCACCGCACCAAATGTATAGACCAAGAGATCTCTCGAGGATGCGATCGCCACACCGTCGGTTGCATCACGCGTTGACCGGTGCGTGCCCGGCGGGTAGACCGTGGTCGTGCCTTCCTCGAAGTCCAGGATCGCGAAGCTGGGATTGTTGGGCCGCACCGCCACGATCTCGACCGGGATGCGTACCTCCAGCGGCAAGATAGAGACCTCGGGAGATGGTCTGGCCTCCGTGGTGGTCGTGAAGGCAAAGGTGGTTGGTTCCGTCGTCGGGATCCCTGGCGAAGCTGTCGTCGATGGGGCCACGGAGCCCGAACTCGGGTCTGAAGCACAGGAAGCAACGAGCCCAACGAGTATGCCCGTCACAACTGTGTGTCGCCTCATCTAGGGCCTCAGTGTCGCTCTCGAATGAACGAGAAACGTACCGGGTGACCGCAACGTTCCAATCTTTACTTCTGACATCATCGCCCCAGAGGCCAGCCATCAGGGGCATCCCCGAGACGATCGGGGGAGGGCTCAGGGTCGTCCCCGATTGATGATTGGGGGCGAAAGCGGTCGAATTGGCCTCATGGAACAGAGCAACACATCAACCGAGGTGTCCGAGCCTCACAGGAGACACAACGCAACACTGAGGTGGGTGGCGGCACTGGCCCTGACGGTCCTCCTGGCCGCCTGCGTCGAGAGCACCCCGTCGGCACCACCACCGGTAAGTGGCAGCCCCACGGTCACGATCAAGGACATGCGGTTCAATGCCGACCACGTCACCATCGAAGAGGGCGACACAGTGACCTGGGCCTGGGAGGACGGAGACATGACCCACGACGTCTCCGGTGACGGTTTCAAGAGCGAGGTCCAGAGTGAAGGAACCTTCACCCATACCTTCGACGAAGCCGGCACCTACCCCTACGTGTGCAACCTGCACTCGGGGATGAGGGGAACCGTGACCGTGGTCGAGGCCTAGGCCGTGATCAGCTCCCCGCCCGCAACAGCCCGACCATGATCCCCTCACTCAGGGCCTGCCATGAGGCCTCGATGATGTTCTGATGGACACCCACCGTGCCCCAGCTCGACTCACCGTCAGTGGTTTCGATCAGCACCCTCACCCGTGCCGCGGTCCCGTCAGATGAATCCAGGTCACGGACTTTGTAGTCGGTGAGACGAAGTCGCTTCACATCGGGATAGGACGTCTCGAGCGCCTTGCGCAGGGCCTCGTCCATGGCATTGACCGGTCCATCGCCCTCGGCGGAGACCTCGACGGTCTCCCCGTCGACCACGACGATGAGACTTGCGACTGCCGTCACTTTGCCCTCGGCATTGGCCTGGATGTTGACCCGCAACGAATCCACGTCGAACAGGTCCTGATGAACCTCGGTCGCCCTTCGCACCAGCATCTCGAACGACCCGTCGGCGGCTTCGAACTGATAGCCGGCGTGTTCCAGCTTCTTGACCTTCTCGACCAGTTGCTGGGCGATGGCCGGGTCCATGTCCCAGCCCTTCTCCTCGGCGACCGACATCACAGTCGCCCGCCCCATCAGCTCGCTGAACAACATCCGGGCCGAGTTGCCCACGGCACTCGGGTCGATGTGCTCATACGCCCCCTCCAGCCGTGACAACCCCGACGTGTGGAGACCGCCCTTGTGGGCAAAGGCTGAAGTCCCCACATAGGGGCGCTTGGAATCGATCGGGGCGCCGAGGATGTCGGCGATCTGTTGGGCAATCGGGTAGAGCCTTGGCAGCGAGTCGGCGGGAATGGTGTCCACCCCTGACTTCAAGCTCAGGTTGGGGATCACCGAACACAGATCGGCATTTCCGGTCCGCTCCCCATACCCGTTGATGCAACCCTGGACCTGAAGGACCCCGAGGGCGAGGGCAGTCAACGAGTTGGCAACGGCACAGTCGGAGTCGTTGTGAAAATGGACACCCAACGCGGTGTCGATCCGGGCCGAAACCTCTTCGATCGCCGGTGCGATGGCGAAGGGAAGCGCCCCACCGTTGGTGTCACAGAGCACCACCCGTTCCGCACCGGCCGCGGCGGCGGTCTCCACCACCGAGATTGCGTATTGGGGATTGGTCCGGAACCCGTCGAAGAAATGCTCGGCGTCGAAGAAGACCCGTTTTCCCCGCTCGCGGAGGAACTGGATCGACTCACCGACCATGGCGAGACCTTCCTCCAGCGAGGTGTTGAGTGCCCCGGTGACATGACGGTCCCAGGACTTGCCCACGATGCAGATGAACTCGGTGTCGGCGGCGAGCAGCGCCTGGAGCTGGGCGTCCTGCTCAACTGAACCACGGGGCCTTCTCGTCGACCCGAAGGCAACCAACTTCGATCGCCCCAGGTCGAGCTCGTGCTTGGCCCGGGCAAAGAACTCGTCGTCCTTGGGGTTGGCCCCGGGCCAGCCCCCTTCGATGAAGTGGACCCCCAACTCGTCGAGAAGCCGCACCACCCGCAGTTTTTCCCCCACTGTGGGCGAGAGGCCCTCAGCCTGAGTGCCATCGCGGAGTGTCGTGTCGTAGATCTCTGCTGTCTTGCTCATGTTTGTCGCCCTGCAATAGAAAAGACCCCCGCAGTTTGCGGAGGTCTGTGCAGGGGCAGCGCCTTCCAGAGGCGCGAGCCCCTAAGGAATGATGATGTGTGTGCTCGGCTGGAACATCGCTTTCATTCGAACCAGCAGTATGGGAGTGAAGCCACCCTTAGTCAAGACACGAAGGGGAGAGGCCCTCACCGGCCTCTCCCCTTCTGGATGCAGTCCGTCACGCATGCGTGACGCCCATGCCTTAGGAATGAGGCTTTCAGCCGGCGAAGGCCTCCTCGAAGGCGGTGCGGAGCTCGGGTGTGCTCGGCCCGGTGAAGCCGCAGTAGTTGACGTTGCCGTCGTAGGCGGTGACCAGATACTGGCCGCCAACCTCGAACGGGATGCCACCGATAAGCGCCTCCATGCCTGCCTGGGCATTGATCTCCACCTGGCCGGCGTCGTCGCCCCTGAACCACTGGTCCACGCCGAGGGTCACTGTCTCGCCCTCGACCGAGGTGACCGTTCCCTCGAAGGCGAGCGGAGCCTTGGCCAATTCCTCAACGCTGAACACGATGCACATCGCCATCGGGTCGTCGGTCCCTGCGTTCAGTTCCAGGGGCGGGCCCGATGCGATTGGGTCGCCGTCGCCGCCGCCCGAGAGTGCGATGGCGCCGCCCACGGCTACCACCAGGGCGGCGGCCGCGGCGACACCGAGCAGCCAGCCGTTCTTCTTCGGAGTGGTCTGGGTGTCGGGCTGTTCGACGGGATTTGTGCTCATGATCTTCTCCAATAGCTCTCTTGACGACTGGCTCGTCACGGACTCTGTCGGCACAGCCGGGTGCATCGGGTCGAGACGGCCCAAGCGTTCGCGTAGTTCGTCTGTCATCGTGGTTGCTCCTCGGCGTGTCGATCCCCTATGTGTCC